>CANPNQ010000237.1 GCA_947575425.1 uncultured Erysipelotrichaceae bacterium | reverse complement strand
AAGACTTCCTGCGGGAATGTGCATTCCCTCTGTTACCACAGCTCCTGCGCCAATGATACAATACGGTTCTATCTGCGCTCCGTTCAAGACCACAGCGCCCATCCCTATCAAGCAATGGGATTGAATATGACAGCCATGCAGAATCGCCCCATGACCGACACTGACGCCATCCTCAATCATCAACGGATGACTGGGATCGGTATGCAAAATACAACCATCTTGAATATTCGTCTGTGCGCCAATGATGATCGCCTCGCTGTCAGCACGGATCACACTGTGAAAAAAGATACTGCTTTCTTTGCCGATCGATACCGCTCCGATCACATCCGCATCCTCGGCAATCCATACGCCCTCCTCCACATGGGGAAAACATCTCTGATATTCCATCATCATAATCAAAACCACCGATGTCGCTTAAAATAAAGCAATAGGAAGATCGTAAGCAAGGTGCTAACGCCAATGATGATCGGATAAGCATATTCATAGGCGTATTCCGGCATATCAAAATTCATGCCATACCATCCGACAATCAGAGTCAAAGGCAAAAATACCGCAGTAATGACCGTAAAGATACGCATTGTCGCATTCAGATCGATTCCTACCTGTGCCTGATAGGCATCCCGCAAATCACTGACATAATCCTGTAAGGCGCTCACCCGCTGAGCCAAGCGATGGTACTGCCTGATAATCAGCGCCAAGGATGCTAATTCCGCCTTGGTATACAGTGCATTTTCATTCAGTGCCATTAAAGATAAGGCGTCCTCGCTGCATTCATACAGATGATCCTTATGCAATAACCATTTGCGCAGCCGCATGATCTGCGTAACAGCCCCCTGATGAAAGCGATCCTTGATAACTCCATCCTCCAAGCGCACCAGCTGTTTTTGAAGCTGATCAAGATGAGCGCTCTCTGCTTTCAAGCGCTCCTCCATGATGCGCACAAATATCTTTTGCATTGACCATGTATTCAGATTGTTTTGCATGATAGATTCCATCAGATCATCCAATGATTCCTTCTGATCCGTAATGATCCATAAAGAATGTGCTTGAAAAAACAAAACCATCGGATGGATGTCTCTCTTTTCATCTGTCATGTTCAAACATAATACATCCATCTGATCCTGTGTTTCAAAACGAACTGCCTCATGATCCAGTACCCTGCCAATCAGTTGATCAAAGGGATCATCCCTGTGTAATTCCTTTAACATTTCTGTCTTAGAGATGATCGCAATGCCATCTCCCATCCCCGCATTTTCTTCCTTCTCGTAAACGAGCCTTCCCTCCTGTATCATATATAACATATCTCAATCCTCCTGTATGCCTGCCAAATTGTTTGATTCCTTTCTCATTCAACCCTTTTCAGCCTTATTTTTCCCTGCTTTTCAAGCTTTATGACCTATGTTCCTATGCCATTCCCTTCGCGAAAAAAGAAGGAGTCATGCGGCTCCTTCCGTTTTCATCCGATTATGATTAGCGATTCAGCTTCGCAGCTGCTTCCTCGTCCAAGATCACAACGACATCCTTGTGATTCTGCAATACAGAAGCCGGGCAATCCGTACTCGGTGCCTGATCGATCATTGCCGCAACAGCATCTGCCTTATTCGCACCGGTTGCGATCAATAAGATCTTCTTTGCCTTCATAATGGTTGCGATACCCATTGTAATGGCATGGGTCGGTACCTGATTGATATCTCCCTCAAAGAAGCGAGCATTATCCTGACGTGTTTTTTCCGTTAACGTAACGATATGTGTTTCTTCATCGAAAGATGTACCCGGTTCATTGAAACCGATATGTCCGTTTGCGCCGATCCCCAATACCTGTACATCGACATGAACATGTTCCATTGCCTTTTCATATGCTTCGCAATCTGCCTTGGTATCACCGTAAGGAAGGTGTACATTTTCTTCCTTGATATCAATGCCCGAAAACAAATTAGTATGCATGAACGTATAATAGCTTTCTCTGTGATCTCTTGGCAATCCAACATACTCATCCAGATTGAAGGATTGGCACTTTGCATAGCTGGTACCATTTTCTTTATGATCCTTGATCATATTCTGGTACAGACCGATCGGTGTAGATCCTGTCGCAAGCCCCAATACCGCATCTGCCTTGTTGGCAACGATATCCTTCATCACTTCAAACGCTTTTTCGCTGACTGCATCATAATCCTTACAAACAAAAATTTCCATTTTAAAAAAACCTCCTCTGTTTTCTATATAATACCACTTTTTCCCTTTGTTTTCAATAAAAGGAACCAAGGATTTCAAAAATGAAGGATATCATAGGCATGTCATAGTAAAGAACCTCATCAAGGCACATTTTCTTTTTTTTCATTGCGTAATCAAATAGAATCATTTATCATATACAGCGAAGATAACTCCCGTATATAAGGAAGATATGCATCCATAGTCTCATTCTTCCCTATGTCATACGATATCCGCTCACTTAGGAGGAGAGATTCATGAAACAATTTCACATCCACTATGATACACAGACAAACCGCCTTTGTTTTTTGATTGATGCTCCATGTGAGCTCAACACCATATGGGATCATTATCACATTGCAAAGCATATGCGCCATCAGCTCTTTCAAACAGGCTGTGTGCTGCTCAATGATCAAATCATGCGATGGAATCACACTTGTCACAAGCAGGATATTGTGACCATATTGCCTTTGATTGAGGAAAGTACGATACCGCCATGGAAGAAAGAGCTGCGCATCGTTTATGAGGATGCCTGCTTTTTGATTGTGGAAAAAGAAAGCGGTATGCTGGTACACAGCGATGGAATCAATCATACCCATACCCTGCACAACTGTGTACAGGCATATTATCAAGACAATCACATTCAGGCGATACCTCGCAGTGTGCATCGTCTTGATCGGGATACAAGCGGGCTGGTGCTCTATTGC
>CANPNQ010000236.1 GCA_947575425.1 uncultured Erysipelotrichaceae bacterium | reverse complement strand
GACCTTTCCTATTATGGATATCCTTTTCATCCTGCAAAGAGAATCGATGTGTGTTTATCTTGTATCTATGCATGACATCTGTTACACTATGTGTGTTTGATTTCATTCATACACAAGCAAAGGAATGATACGATATGGAAAAAATCAAAGCACCGCTGTTACCGAGTGAATTTCAAGCGGCAACGGATCTGCATTCTCTGTTGGACGAGGATCCTTATATTCATGGAATGCATTTTCAAGACTGCCTGATTTCCATGTGCAAACAGGAGCATCTTCATTTTGACGGGTGTCTGTTTCAGGGTGTCGATTTTGAGGAATGCGAGTTTACCAATATCGATTTGCTGGATTGCCGCTTTGAACACTGCGATCTCTCCAACTGTAAGTTTTTGGATGGCGCTTTGCATCGGCTGGAATTTCATCATTGTCGAATGATGGGCTGTGATTTCAGCGGCAGTGTGCTTGCGCATATCGCTTTCACCCATAACAATGCCCGCTATGGCAATTTCTCCGCCGCCAAGCTCAAGCATGTGAATTTCATCGATATGGAGCTGACATTCAGCAGCTTCAATCAGTGTACGTTTGCGCATGCTGCCTTTGAAACATGTTCCTTAAAGGAAGCTGAGTTTATCAATACTCCTCTATCCGGCTTGGATCTTTCCACCTCAGATATAGAAGGGATCACCGTCAATGCAGAGCATTTGAAAGGTGTCATCGTTTCTCAGGAACAGGCTATGTCCTTGGCACGACTACTTGGATTGATCATCAAATAGCAAAAAAAACAGCAGGCGCTGTTTTTTTATCCATTCTTCCTTTTATTCCGCAAGCATGGCAGCCAGCATTTCCCCAGCCGCATAGCCTTTTTGATAAAACTCCTGTAAGCTCATATGCAAATATCCCTTGCGATAACAAAGCTCTAAGGTGATCTCCCCTTGATAGCCACATGCCTTTAACATGCTTACGACCTGACGCCAATCAAGGGTTCCGTCAAAGGGAATGAGGTGCTGATCATCACTTCCATCATTATCATGCAGATGAACACAGAAGATGCGATCCTTAAATGGCAAAAGATCCCAATCATCATGAAAGTGCGCATGATAATGACCGGAATCAAAACAGATACCAACGTTATCATTGCCTATGTGCTTCATAACATATTCCAAATAGCCCTTGATTTTCGTATTCTCAAATGCGACCTTCACCCCGAGTTTCTCCGCATGATCCACGATTGCTTTGATACGATTTAAGCCGATTTCACCATAAGGAGGTGCCACCGTTTTACTTGTGAGATGCATAACTACCATCGATATATCATTTTCTTTACATACCTCGATATCCTTCTGATAGCTTTCCACCAATGCATCACCCGCTGCGCCTTCCACCCAGATCTGATTGATCTGCGCATACCCAAGGTGGGCAAACAGGACCTTTAAGCCCAGCTTTTTGATATATGCAAGTTGTGTTTCCTGATTGGGCTGCCAATCTTTATGATACCACTGGATAAATACCTTTTGATAACCGCACTGCTTGATCGTATCCATCGTTTTCCATGCGGAAACCGTTTCATTCTTGTTGTTTATAACAACCGCAATATCTTTACGTCTCATTGTATACACCTCATCTGTTTTTGGGAATGTATTTCTTATGGATGTACGATTATCTCATCGCCCAATCGACAATCATTCCTGAATGCAGGCGATGATCTCCAATAACAAAGCGACACTTGTCTCCATTTCATCGATGCAGGCATATTCGTATTTCCCATGATAGTTGTAACCGCCCGTACCAAGATTGGGGCATGGCATTCCTTCATATGTCAGCATTGCCCCATCGGTACCGCCGCGGATCGCTTCCCGTTTAGCCTCTAAGCCAAGTCTTGCCATCGCCTGTTCGACATAAGCAATGATCGACATATCCTTTTCGATATACTTACGCATATTGTAATAGCTGTCGCTGATCGTGCATTGGATCGTATTGCTTCCGTATTTTTCATTCATAAATGCTGCAGCCTTAATGAAATCCTGCTTTTGTCTTGCGAATAATGTCTCATCATGATTGCGGATGATATAATCCATGACGCATTCCTCACAAGCACCCTGCATATCATGCAAATGATGGAAGCCTTCATACCCTTCCGTACATGCCGGATCCTCAAAGCGTGGCAATAAGGAATGAAACTCCATTCCTAACAACAGCGCATTTACCATTCTATTTTTGGCATCTCCGGGATGGATGCTGGTTCCCTTGATCCGCACATGAGCGCTTGCGGCATTGAAATTCTCAAATGCTACATCATCCACAGCGCCGCCATCTACCGTATAAGCAAAATCCACATGAAACTTTTCCAGATCAAAATGTTCAGTTCCTCTGCCGATCTCTTCATCCGGGGTAAAGGCTATATGGATAGGGCCATGCGGCAAGTCCTTTTCGATCAGCTCCGCTGCGGCACTCATGATCTCTGCGATACCCGCTTTGTCATCCGCCCCCAACAAGGTCGTCCCATCCGTGACGATCAGATCCTTTCCCACATGCTTTTTCAAGGATGGAAATTTATCCGCTTCCATCACAATATTGAGTTTCTCATTTAATACGATATCGTTCCCATCATAATTGCGAATGATCCGTGGCTTTACATTCTCATCACTCATATCAGGAGAGGTGTCCATATGGGCAATCAATCCAAGACTTGCGACCTCTTTGGAACAATTAGATGGAATATGCCCATAGACGACACCGTATTCATCCACATGGGCATCGGCGATCCCGATCTGCTTCATCTCTTTGACCAGTCGCCCAGCCAAAACCAGCTGCTTTGCGCTGCTTGGAGAGGTGGATGATGACGCATCTGACATCGTATCATACCCTACATAATTCAAAAAACGCTCTGTGACATTCATCTATCAAACACTCCTTTCGCTT
>CANPNQ010000235.1 GCA_947575425.1 uncultured Erysipelotrichaceae bacterium | reverse complement strand
ATAGATTGGATGCTAAAATACCCAGAATATTCAAAAAAGAATATCAATAAAGATCCTAGAAAAAAATGGCTAGAAAGGAAATAATATCGCAACAAGTATTATTGATAAACTCATTAATGTATTTCAATATAAAAAATGTAGTTTATTTTTAAAATTCATTATTTATGCAACTATATTGTACAAATTGATTGAAACTAATATTTATAAATTTGAACTTGAATGATTAATTTTCTTTATAAGGGAGTGTCAATATTGGATTATATAACATCGTTAGTTGAGAATATAGGAATAGTAAAAGATATTTTATGGATTATTTTCACTTTAATCGCAACCATTGTAGCTGTCTTAACATATAAAAGAGCAAGATTAACATTTTTACAACCTTTAAGAAGTGAAGTAGTTAAAAGACAAATCGATGAAATGATTGAGTTACTTAATTTTTTAAACACTGATAATTTGGATGAAAAAATAGATTATTATAATATCTTGTTAGGAAATTTTGAAATCAAAATGGACGAAATTGGATTTAGTGATGAAACTGTCAAAAAACGAGTAAAGTATTATGAGGATATGTTTGTTGGAACTTATATTACAAAAGATACCTTTGACGAAAATCGATATTATCCCATAACACCTTTTTTTAATCCAAACAAAATAAAAGACAAAAAGACAAAAACCGATTTTGAATTATTACAAGAAGGCATAGTAAAATTGCATGGAATTAAAATAACTAAGCAACATAGTAATTACATGAACGAATTTGAAAAATATTTAGAGAGCCCTATTATCCCAACTAAAATAAAAGAAAAACTTGAACTAATTATGAAAGATATTAACGAAAATATAACTATTAAAATTCCTATGATAATTAAAACTGTAGTTTTATCTGTCTATGAAAAACAAATAAATAATGTGAGTGCTATTGGAATAATTAATCTTTTTTCCGAAATAAAGAAAAAACACGATGAACAAATAAAAGATTTAAGAAAAGAAATACGTGATTATTTAAAAATAGATTTAGAATGGTAAATAATAAATGTCTTTATTTTCTTTATTGTTACTTATTATTCAATTAAAAAATGACCCATTCTTTGACTTTTTAAGGTCAATTTAAGGTCATTTTCTTTTTAATATTCAAAATATGCTTTATTTATCAGCTATTTTTGAGTTACTTTTTTACTCGAACTCAATTGTCCCCGGCGGTTTACTGGTAATATCCAACAGTACCCGATTCACATGCTTGACCTCATTCACGATCCGATTAGAAATGATACTCAACACATCAAAAGGAATACGCGCCCAATCCGCTGTCATACCATCGATCGACGTCACTGCCCGTATTGCCACCGCATAATCATACGTGCGCTGATCTCCCATGACACCTACCGATCGCATATTCGTAAGCGCAGTAAAATACTGCCATATCTCGCGCTGTAAACCAGCCTTGGCAATCTCCTCACGCAAGATCGCATCCGATTCTCTGACGATCTCCAACTTTTCCTCCGTAATCTCTCCTAGGATTCGAATCCCTAAGCCCGGCCCCGGGAATGGCTGACGCCATACCATTTCCTCCGGCAATCCCAGCTCCGTACCCAGCGCACGTACTTCATCCTTAAACAGCGTATTCAACGGTTCAATCAACTGGAACTGCATATCCTTCGGCAGACCACCAACATTATGATGCGACTTGATCGTCTGAGCTGTCTTAGTGCCTGACTCAATCACATCCGTATACAGCGTTCCCTGTGCCAGCCACTTGATATTCTCTCCTTCGCTCAACTTCTTTACTTCTTCATCAAAGGTATACACAAACTCATTGCCTATGATCTTACGCTTTGCCTCCGGATCACTCACTCCTGCCAGTTTGGATAAAAACCGCTGCTTCGCGTCGATCTTCACTAGATGTACATTCATCTCCCGACCGAACGTTTCCATCACGCTTTCCCCTTCCCCCTTGCGCAATAATCCATGATCGATAAACATGCAAATCAACTGATCGCCGATCGCCTTATGTAACAGCGCTGCCACCACGGAGGAATCCACACCGCCGGATAATCCCAACAGTACCTTATCCTCACCGACTTGCGCTTTGATCTTCTCTATCTGCATATCGATGAAATTATGCATTGACCAATTCGCCTTTGCCCCACACACCGCAAAAACGAAATTACGCAAAATATCATTACCATACTGTGTATGGCGAACCTCAGGATGGAATTGAATCGTATAGATTTTCTTCTCGGCATGAGCGGCCGCCGCCAATGTACATGTATCGCTGTAAGCAACCCGCTCAAACCCAGGAGCCAACTTTTCCACCTGATCTCCATGGCTCATCCACACCACCTGCTTGCTTGGCAAACCTTCAAACAGCGGACATTCCTTTTCCACCGTGATCTCTGTACGTCCGTACTCCTTTGCCTCGCATGCCATCACGCTTCCCCCATTCATATCATGCGTTATCTGCATTCCATAACAGATTCCCAAAATCGGAATTCCTGAAGCAAAAATCGCAGGATCGCATTTCATCGCATCCGCATCATATACACTATTGGGCCCCCCCGAGAAAATAATTCCCTTCACATCCTGTAAAGCAAGAATCTCATCTAGCTTCATCGTATGCGGATGTAATTCCGAATACACATGAAATTCTCGGATTCGACGGGCAATCAACTGATTATATTGACTACCAAAATCCAATACGACTATTTTATCTGCCATGGACAGCAACCTCCTTCATTCTTGTGTAATTATACCTTATTTTCCCCAATTAGAAAACACCCAAACGACAATTATTACCATTCTCTATGATTCACAAATGAGAATGTCTGAATGAAACGAAATTGATTTTGTCCGAAAGGATGAAGTAAAATTAGACCTTGTATCGAAACAGATGTATTAGGCAAATCATTTCTTTTTGAAAC
>CANPNQ010000234.1 GCA_947575425.1 uncultured Erysipelotrichaceae bacterium | reverse complement strand
AAAAGGCAAATGTCTGATAAAGATAAGCATCCTCTGTGGCAATGGTCCATTCATAAGCAGTATCACCGATATAGCCATCCTCGCAGTATTCCGATTCAAATTCAGATAAACGATCCCAACTGTGCATATCAAATAACAGCACACCCTGCTTATGCAAATGGGCGTATGCCTCAGTGAAGAATTGCTTCACATCCTGCTTTTCGATCAGATAATTCAAGCTGTCGCAAAAGCATAGAATCCCATGAAAACAACCAAAGTCGGAAAGATCACGCATATCTAATCGCTGCCACTTCACTAAATCGCTGCCTGCTTTCTGCCTTGCCTGTTGTAGCATATCCTCGCTGATATCACCCGCACACAACTGATAACCGCACTGCGCAAGTGCCAAAGCGATCTCGCCACTGCCGCAGGCCACCTCCAACAACTGCGTCCGTTCGCTGTTTGGAAGATGCCTTTTCACATAAGATACCCATTGAGCAGTCGCTTCCTCATCCTTAACCAAAGCATCATAATATGCGGCAAGTGTTTGATACATCATGCGCAGGAATCCAGAATGGGAAGATCGGCATACAGCTGCTCTAAACGGTAAACGCTGCGCTCCTCTGCCAAAAAGATATGTACAATGATCGTATTCAGATCAACTAAGATCCATGCACTGTCCTTTTCTCCTTCCATCCTTCTTACCGCAATTTGGGCCTCATGAGCCCGATCCACGACATTCTCTGCCAACGCATACACCTGCAGCAAATTGGTAGCACTGGCTATGATCGTATAATCGATAAAGGGATTACATTGGTGAAAATCATATACGATGATATCACTGCCCTTTTTTTCTTCTATGGCTTTTATGATGGTTGTCAATTCATGATTCATGGATAATTCCTTTCTCCTTTTTCAAATATTCCTGTTGCTCTCTTTTCACCTGTTCGTAGCCCTGTCGCAAATTTTGTTTGCACAAGGCAAGCGTGGAAGAGCATTCATACCCGCGAGAGGGATCCAGCTTATCACTGATATACAGGATCATCGCCAGTTTGGTGCTACCACTGCCCACCACATGATGATAGATAGCTGTACGGATTGCTTTGTCATGAATGCCCAACCCTTTGGATATATAGGATGCCCCGACATAGCCATGCCAAATCGCCGCTGCTTCATTCAGTTTGTCTGGATCCAGTGCTTTCAGCCAACAGGCAAGTCGCTGTTTATCCCATTCCTTGCATATATCATGAAGAATCCCCGCTACATAGGCCCGATGCATATCCATGCCATGACATTGGGCAAGCGTAACACATAAGTCAGCTACACTTTGAGAATGAGCAAAGCGTCGCACCAATATAACAAGCAGTCGCCTTAGGAAGCTGCCACAATTTTTGCCCATGGCGGATCTCACTGCTGGAAATATCCAACAGCTCCATCCTCATCTTTTGATGCGCATAGGCGCAGCGAATTACCTCTTCATTCCGAGGAAATACATAAAATTCGATCATTTCTGACAATGCATCGATTTCCTTCCATGCCGATAACTGCATTGCCTGATCATTTCCGATCAGCCATACAAAAGTGTGCATCGGCCAGCGTCTTTGACATTCCCGCACACTGTCCACACTGTAAGATAACCCTTCCCGCTCCGCTTCCAGCGTACATACCTTCATTTTGCGATCATAAGCGATCGCCTGCTTTACCATTTCTACCCGTATTTCAAAAGGCGTCAGTCTTCGTGCTTTGAGCGGCGTTTGGGCACTGACCATAAACCATACCTGATCCGCAAGATGATGGCGCAGCACATGGCGTGCCATCGCCAAATGTCCGTTGTGGATTGGATCAAAGCTGCCGCCAATAATCGCGATTTTCATATTACAGCTCCATCAGATTTTTCTTACTGCGTCGATACAAAGTCACCGTGCGCCCGATGATCTGAACGATTTCACTGTTGGTTCCAGCCGCCAGATCAAATGCCGCCTCACGCGCTGACAATGCGCAAGTCCTTAACAGCGATACCTTTACCAGCTCATGAGCCTCCAAGGAATCCTGCAAGGTCAAAAGCAGGTTTTGTGATATATTATCCTTACCGATCTGAAATAACGCCTTGCGCTGTTGCGCCGCTTTTCGCAGCTTTTGCTTTTCCTTATTTGTCAACATTATATCATCGCCTTTCGGAATGTCACATTGACATTCTCATTTACATAAGCATCGATTCGTTTTACATCTCCGCTGATACAGAACCAGCCCAGTCCATGAATCACCACATCCAATTTTCCTCTGATCGCAGGATGGGTATATTTTTTCATATTCCCAACATCATGTCCCAAAGATGGTTTCAACAGCTCACCCATGTGGGATTTCCATAAAGCATCCGCTTTCTCCTGCTTTCCCCGATGCAATGTCAGTCCTTCCGCAAAATAAGCGATACAACTCACTTTAGTGCCCCCGATCAGATCCAAACGAACCAAACCTCCCACCGCTAAGGATTGATTCTCATACAGCTGATACCCCCGCTGCTTTAAGCGCTTGCTTGGGATGATCGTCTTTAAGATGGCATCGTCCGCCAAACTCAAATAGCTGTCATAACGAGTCAATCCCGGTGTATCGTAGAGCGTATAGTCGCCCATATCCATCTGTATCATATCTAAAGTGGTACCGGGGTAGCGTGAGGTGGTGAGCGTACGATTGCCCAGCAAAGCATTTAACAACGTACTTTTTCCGGCATTTGCCATCCCCATAATCACCACATCACGGCCGTTGCGATACTGCCTGATCGCATTTCTTACTTCATCCAGCGAAGCATTGTCATCCGCATAGGCATGCTTTACCAAATCACCACAGACGACAAGCCCTTGAAGCTGTATACCATTCTCCTTACAGCGCTCCAATATAAACTGTCCCAGTTTTTCATCTCCCAGCGTGTCCGGCAACAAATCCCGCTTGCTGGCGATCATAATCAAATCC
>CANPNQ010000233.1 GCA_947575425.1 uncultured Erysipelotrichaceae bacterium | reverse complement strand
AAGAAACAAACAAAAACGGAATCAAGACAATATACGAATACGATGGCTTAAACCAAAGAATCAAGGCACAAAACCATGAAGAACACTATGTGCCTATACCTATGATCACAATGATAACCTGATCGAAGAAACGATCAATGGACAATCCAATACGTACCGATACAATGCCTATGATGAACTCACAGAAAGTATAAAATACACCAATGGAGAAGAAATCAAAACCACATATCAATATGAGAATAAGAAGAGGGAAACCAATTTAATGATTAGTTATTTTGTACTAATGGCAGGAGGAATAGCTAATATAATTGGCGAATCAGTTTATGTTAATGCAGCTTATTGAAATTTAGTTGAGCAAGCCACGCAAAATCCTGATTCTGATATAGTTGTTTTAGGGAAGTTTGATGAAGGTGGAGTTTCACATATTGATGTAGTAATTAAAAAGGAAGCGACTTATTATTTAGATCAGAAAGTCTGGGAAGAAACAAGTAAGAAATTAGGAGAAAAAATATGTAGCGTATAAATGAGATATTCCTTAAGCAACAATACAAGTCAAGGCAAAACATTCCTCCTAACTCATGATCCCTATAGTGCGACTGGGTATTTTTGAAAGAAGTGCAATGGTTAATTAATAAAGGGTTTCATTTCATAAAAGAGGTAGATTCAAATGGGTTTACAATATGGAGGGCAATAAGGCAGTATGAAAGAGAATACGACAAATATAGAGACCGCAAAGAGATTATTTTGTAAGTATAATGGTAGTTATTTTCAAATGGCAAGAGGATGTATATGATACTTATAAAGCGTATCATATAACAAAACAGCTTGAAATATTATGGGTGAATGAATTAATTGAAATCTATATTTGCACAATACGAGATGAAAAAAACGACAGGAAATTGGCTCACACTTTAATCAAATTATACTATATTATTGTTAATTATAAGCATGAGACCGAATATCGCTTAATGATTGAACTTATAAAAGAAAAAATAGATGAATGTGATAGTTTTATCCAATTGCTTATGTCTGAATATATATTAGAGACAATCAGGGATTTTCATTTTGAAACCGTTGAAGTCAAGAATGTGGAGTCTGCATTGGGAATTCTAAAAAGTATTGCCGAGAAACCAGTGACTAAGTATGAAGGTATTATGTAAAAGAAAAACAAACTGGATTTCATGATGAAAATTTTATGGTATAAACATTAAACATCATCAAACATCACGGTTGTTTACTTCTCATTGTGCAGAATTTATAGTACAATATACAGATAGAATATGAGGAGGATACAAAATGAGTAAACGATTTTTCATCATCTTGCTGGCGCTCTTTTTACTGCCGGATATATCCGTATTTGCACAAACGATACCCGATATGAGCGGCGATGTCATTTCTGTAAATGCGCAACAAGCACAAGATGTGTTGGATGGTAAATACGGTGACATCAACGGTAAGACGATTTATTTTACAGAAGATATCACGGAAACACTTGAACTGGCACGCCCAACTAGCTATGAAGGCAGTCAAACGAAGTATTACAACCGTGTAAATAGTGGTATGGAAACAGATCCAACCCCATGGTCTGAAAACATTTCAACGATTATCAATGTGCACTCCAGATATGTGCGGAATTTAGAAAATGTAACTTTTACTGCTGCTGAAGGCGTTGAAATTTATGGTATGAAGCATATCGCGGGACATCAGCATACGACCGGATTTGACTACGTTCGTCATGTAAGTACTGGCAATGGTGTAACTTATTACCAAGACAGCGGGCTTAAAAATATCAAATTTTCTGGATTGACTTTTCAAAAAGGGTTTCAGTCCACGTATTATCCACTGAAAAACACCGATAATGAAGTCAAAAATCTTACATTTGAAAACTGTACGTTTTTAGGAAACAAAGACAATATGAAAGATACATCGTTTGCCGGCGTCAAAATGTTTACGGAACTGGAATATTATAACGACATTACCGTTCAAAATTGTACATTCAACGACTATTTTCAAGCAGTATATATTGGAGGTATTAATGGCGTCACATTAAAAAACAATACCATTGACAATACGACACATAATGCATTTGCGCTTCAATCTAACCAAAATCATGCAAAAGGCAATATCCTCATCAAAGAAAATTATATTTCCAATGTCAGCGACCGCGTCATTCGATTCAATGGTATTGCAGATAATGCAAATATTACAATTCAAAACAATATCATGTTGAATTGCGGTGATGATCAAAAAGAGATGATCAAAGGACAAACCATCGGTACCGATACAACGATTTCATTAGAAAATAACTATTGGGATGGAGAAACCAGTGAAACAGCGGTCAAAGGCGCTTTTCAAGCGCCAACCGCAACCGGTATTACCGGTGGTACATTCAAAAAAGAAATTCTTTTAGAATATTGCGCAGATTCTTTTGTTCCGCAACAAAATGAAGATGGTACCTATGGCGCAGTACCGACATATGAAACAACTTTTACGATTGAACCTGTAGGCGCTGTTATCCGTGTGATGGATGAAAACAATCAGGAGGTCACTGCACAAGCGGATGGCACTTATATGTTAAAGGCAGGAACATATACATATGAAATCACAATGCCGGACTATGATACCATTACAGATACATTTACCATTACAGATCATGATGTTGAAATAACAGAAACATTGGTCAAGCCAACATATTTTACAGTAAACCTTATTGTAGATGGAACGATCATTGACACAAAAACAGTAAAAAAAGGCTTTCATGTTGATTTGCCAGCCATTCCAGAAAAAACCGGTTATGATCAAACAGCGCCAAAATGGAGCCATGATGGTAAAAACATTACCGCAGATCAAAACATTCACGCTGTATATACCATCAATAAATATACCGTAATATACAAAGCAGATGGAAAAGTCATTAGCACTCAAATCATCCAACATGGTAAAGATGCATCTGCGCC
>CANPNQ010000232.1 GCA_947575425.1 uncultured Erysipelotrichaceae bacterium | reverse complement strand
ACGTCCTCTTGTGCCAGCGGATAGCGAAAGGAGACATGATCAAAGGAGATGATGCCGCGCATATCCGGATCAAATTGCTTGGGATGCTCAGGATCCTGAATACTGATCTCACAATCCAGCACTTCCGCAACACGCTCTCCCGATACAGCGGCTCTGGGCAGCATGATCGCTACCATGGAGATCATTAAAAATGCCATGATAATCTGCATGGTATATTGAATAAACGCCATGATATCGCCGATTTGCATCGTTCCTGCATCCATCTGGTGACCGCCGACCCATAGGATCAACAGCGCTACGCCATTCATCACAAACATCATCATCGGCATCATGAGCGCCATAGTGCGATTGACAAATAGATGCGTTTTGGTCATATCGATATTTGCCTGATCAAACGTTTCCTCCTCATGTGCCTGCGTATTAAATGCACGAATCACACTCATACCATCCAAGAACTCCCGCATTACCTGATTCAAACGATCCACCAGCTTTTGCGCTATTTTGAATTTCGGCATCACAATCATAAAGATGCTCATGATCAAGCTAAGAATTACCACCAACACCAAAGCGATAATCCACGTCATCGATGCACCGGAGTGCAATACCTTTAGCAATGCCCCAAATCCGATGATCGGCGCATAGACAACGATACGGATAAACATGACGATCACCATCTGTACCTGCTGGATATCATTGATATTGCGGGTGATCAAAGAAGCGGTGGAGAAGCGGTTAAATTCACTGCTGCTAAAGCGCTCCACCTTTTCAAATACATCACCGCGCAAATTTTTTCCCACACCGGCCGCAATGCGGCTCGCAAGCAAGCCGACAAGAATTGCACAGCATGCGCTTAACAACGACATTCCCAGCATCTTTACGCCACTCTTTAAAATATAACTGTGTTGGATCGCATCCATGTCCATTCCGATCAAGCCATATTCCCCTGCCACATAAACACTCGCTGCGGTGTTCATCGTAGAATCGCCCATCGTAAGCAGCTGATCCTGCAAAGCTCTGCGCATATCCATACGTGCTTCCAAGGGCAGAATGGCAAGCGCATCATATAATCCCATACCTTCAGGAATATGTGCCAGCCATTCAGCCATATCGTCAGTCATTGCGGCATCAGATAAGGATGATGAAGCTTCTGCTTGATCCAAGCTCATCACCAGCAGCCCCACCTGCGGCATAAATGCTTCCAGCTTCGCATATGCATCATCCTCTACATCCTGTAAGCGATACAGATCCTCCGTTGCCAATAACGGATAATCCGCAATTTCTTCCTTTTGCGCCGCAGTGTGCTCCATTCGCTCATAGCCACTTTCCAGCTGTCGTATTTCTTCCTCACTCAAAAACAGCCGAAGTTTTTCAAACTGACTTGCGCGCATCACCTTCGGAACTCCTTCACTGATACCACCGCTTTGTAAGCCGGTATTCACGATATCCGACATATAATCCGGTAATGCTAATTCCGTTTGTGCCTGTACAAACAATAATGCGATGACCGCCAGCAGGGAAAGCGCAAACGGCTTCACACATCGTATCATCAGCTTCACCATACAACCGCTCCTTTCTGTTATTTCCTATGCTTCACAATCGGACCATAGTCCTTTGCCTTTTGTAAGATCCGGATCAATGCATCGCTGTCCTCTTCCCCCAAATAGTGGATAAAATCCACAATCCCCTGCATTGCTCCCTGTTCCTGCTCCTTTAACAAACGCATGCCTTCTTCACTCAAATAAAGATAGACACTGCGCCGATCACTTTCCAAAACTGTACGCACCAGCCATCCCTTGCGCTCATAGATTCTGACTAGCTGGGAAACTGCCGCAGGAGTGATACGAAAATAAGCAGATACATCACTCATTTTGATCATGCCTTTCTCGCTTCGCTCAATCTCTGCCGCTATCATTCCCAATGTCATTACATCACGCATCCGTGCCTCATCCTGTGCTTGTGACTGCATACGCATCTTTCCCATGAAATAAAACAAATGCCACAGCTGCTTTGCTTTTTCCTGCTCCTTCATCCTACACCTCCAACCAAATAGTTAAGTTACTTAATAATTAACTTAATAAAGTATTATATGTATTTTTCTCTGCTTGTCAACCGCTTTCTGTCTTTTCTTCTCTGTCATTGCTTCCCTTTTCACGTTAAGAACCCTTCCTTTTTGCACTGAAATACACCCATATGTCATGATGCGTAAACAAAGGACAGCAAGTGTTAAAAAAACGCAAATAAAACGCAATGTCACTGTATATAGATCATCGCTCCAGCTGGATATCTTTTGCATAGGCGTATGAAATAATCTCTCCCTGCTTGGTAGAGGAATAGCCTGTTTCTTTATGAGAATAATTCGATATTTCTACCGAAGTAAAATCAGCGAATTTATCACGAACTCGCTCCATCACTGCCAATTCCTCCTTGGATAAAACCCCGTCGGGAAGATCTGCTTCCGCAATTACCTGATGCTTTTCATATCCAGTATCATAGCCTATTTCAATATGGGCGATATGATCTGCATTCATTGCTCCAAGCACAATATCAAAATGCTCCGGTACCGGACCATAGGGCAAATGCACATAACGCATTCCTGAAATGGAACAGCCATTCTCTTTGTAAAAAATCATATCGGAATAATTGAGTAATTTCATCAGCTTTGTCTTCAGCAGCTCCTTGCTTTTATGCGCAAAAAACAGAACCATGGCACAGCATTTATCATAATCAAATGATCGATACCCGTTTTCCATACACGGTTCATCAAAGAAAAAGGATTGTAGCATTTCCCTTTTTCCGAACTGTTTTTCCCTTAACAGCTCATGAAGCCTCCTCCATAATTTCGCAATTTGCTTTTGCTCAAGCGCAACCTCATTTTGGTTCAAATAGGCACGCATATTTTCCGGGTCTTTCAGAAATAAAAGCAGACTGTTATGCGCTTTATCCTGTATTGAACCATTTTCATAGCGA
>CANPNQ010000231.1 GCA_947575425.1 uncultured Erysipelotrichaceae bacterium | reverse complement strand
GATTCCCCCTACCATAAGCAAAATTCCATCGATCGTCAGCTTCTCATCTTCCTTAGTATGATGATAAAAACTAAGCAGTAGCACCAAAGACAAAACCAATGTGATAAACACAGAAATCGGATGCCCTTCTACAATCTGAAAGGCTGTGCCGAAATTCTGCACATCACTGAAAAACAGAAAATTGCCGAGGATGGAGACCTCCTCATTTAATTCCAATGCCATGTTCGCTATAAACTTTGTGATCTGATCCACACATATAAAGAGAAAGATCCATCTGATATGATTTTTCTTCATAGTTTCACCCGCTATTCATATAAATCCTATTATAACAATTTTTTCTATATTTGACAAAACAAATACGCAAAAAGAGATGAAATAAGCTGAGCTGTTCAGATCACGCCAACAGATAAAAATCATGGCAACAGGTGCGAAAATCAAAGCCATATGGTTCGTTCCAGCGATTGCATATTCTCCTCTGCCTTTGATTCCATTGGAAAGAAAAAGACAGCGCAATGGTTTCGCCATTGACAGATTCGACAATTCCCGATATGATTAAGATATGGAAACTATAACAGACAAGAAAAGCTATCATGCCATTGACTTGATCAAATATATCTGTGCCATTCTTGTGATCATGGTACATACAGCGCCATTACTGCCCTACAATGATACTGCCAACTGGTATCTGATGACGATCATGGGACGCTTTGTGGTACCTTTTTTCTTCATCAGCGCCGGATATTTTACATGTAAAAACACACAGGCTTATGGCAATGCCTATTTTCGCCGTTATATCCTCATTTTAATCAAAAGCTATCTGACCTGGAGTGTCATCTATCTGCCATGTGGAATCCACTATATCGCCACCGAATATGAGATTCCCTTTTATTTATATCCGATCGCATTTGTGTTTGCCTTGGTTTATGTCGGCACCTATTTTCATTTATGGTACATACCGGCATTGATCTTGGCTCTGCTTTTGGTTCACTGGTTTATGAAGCATTTTAAGAAACGCTATCTGTTGACCCTGTCCTTTCTCTGCTTTCTGATCGGGGCAATGGAAACCTACTACGGTTATATTCACATACCCTTTCTGGTAAATCTGATCGATCGCTATATCGATATTTTCTTTACAACGAGAAACGGTTTATTTTTCGGCTTTTTCTATGTCGCATGGGGCTATTTTATCGCCCAAAAAGACACATGGCTGAAGCATGTGCATCATTATCGAAGTTTGATGAGTGTATTTTTTCTATCGATGATCATGGAGGCATACATCATCCGCAATTCCAATAATTTGGATTCCAATATTCTGTTAATGGCGGCACCCTTTACGATCTGCCTGTTTCTATATGCAAAGGATGTCAATGTGACATGGAGGCTCCCCTATCATAAGATGAGAGAATATGCTTCCCTGTACTACTTTTCTCACGCCTATTTTTTGATTCTCATCCCTTATTTTCTTCATTTTATTCAAGCGGATGATCTCTTTTCGCAGCATGGTTTATTCCGCTTTCTCAGCGTTTTGATCGCTACCCATATCAGCGCTGTGATTATGTTTCACATCAGAGGCTGGTGGACAAATAAGAAACAGCGGATCTGCCATTCCTAATGTGAATGCGTACGTTGAAACAGGCGCTCTATCATACGCTCCAGCAGGAACAGCAAAAGCATAATCCACAGGGTCCATGCGAATACGCCTGCCATATCCAGATTCAATCGGCAAATATTCAGCTGTCTGCCGATACCGACTCTGACCTGTCCCAATATCTCCGCCATAATTCCCACTTTCAGTGATAGCGATACCCCTGTTTTGATTGCGGTATGCAAATAAGGGCGCAGGAATGGGAGATAGATGGCACGACAATCAAAAAGGCGGCTGCCGGGATAAAGCTTCATCACATCATGATATTCATCGCTCACATCACATAAGCCCTGATAAGTCGTGGGAAACAAAATGAGAAAGCTGATTACAATGACGCTTGTCTGTGCCGAACACCAAAACAGCACCATCAAAATATACGAGATATTGGGAACACTGCGTGTCACCAATAACAATGGATAACTCAGATCCCCAAGCCATGGATAAAAATAAGTAGCCAAGGCAAACAATAATGCGGCAAGCAAAGCAATCAGAAAACCGCTTATGATGCGGATCAGCGTTTGTATTACCGATTGATAAAACAAGATACTCCCCACCTGCCCCATCATAGTTTGAAATACATGGATCGGATCAGGCAAAAGGATCTCATTGTTTAATGCCCGAGACAGTCCAAACCATACTCCCACCAGCAGGATCATCCCAAGCAGGACTCGTTGCTTTCGCTCAGACATAATACACCTCCATGTCATCCAATCGGATGCAAGCCAAGCGTCCCTGAATGGCACTAGAGGAACAACCGCAGTCAATGGCGATCATTTTCGCTTTTGTCAAGGAAGATGGGTATGCATAAATCTCGCAAGGTGTGGCTGGATGATAATATGAGGTCACAGTATGACCAAAGATAAGCGTACGATCCTTGGGCAGCGGCGCAGAGTGATCAATACGCTCCCATATAAAATGGCTTGGATCGATTCCTTGCTCGTTACACTCTCGTATACCAAATGGTTCACTCATGAACTGCGGATGCCAGTTGGCGTGGGCAAGATAATAATGTCTCCCAGCCACCTTCACATCCGGATAAGCCAATGGTAAAAGACGCAGATAATCAAGCAGATCTTTTTTTTCTGCCTTGGACAGCTTTGAACATGCTTCTCTTGTGAATGTGTTATGATTGTACTCCCAGCGAATGATTTTAGTCATAGCCTCTCGTACATGATATCCCTTTTTCAACTGTGCATAAGCATCATAAGCCTCCAGCATCATATGCTCATGATTGCCCATAAACAAGATCATATTGGAAGTGGAGCGGATCTGTTGTAATAATGCGATGCCATCTGTACCCCGATCAATCACATCTCCCAGCAC
>CANPNQ010000230.1 GCA_947575425.1 uncultured Erysipelotrichaceae bacterium | reverse complement strand
GGATGGACAAAATGGATCATACCAAGCTATGAGTATATCGTTGCTGAAAATCATAAGGGAGCGTTTGAAGAAATTATTGGTCAAATGAATGAGGACGGGATTCCTCTGATCGCAGCTGTCCACGATTATACCGATCCGGCAACAGGAAAGAGCTATCTGTATTTCCCGATAAGAGAAATTTAATAAATATAAGCAACCGAGTCATATTACTTAGCCTATATAAGCAAGGATTTATTTTGTTGGAGGCTGTACCAAGAAGGAGAAATTGTTGCGGTTGGTTGTTTTTGCTTATTTTCGCGTATTCCGCATCAGGAAATTTTAAGCGGGACAGAGGGCTAAATATGAAACATATATACGTCATATATACATCTAAGCATGCTAGAGCAGATGGCTTTGCAAGTCTAATTTTAGACACCATATAGAAATATGCAAACTACACAATATAAAAAGATTATGACTCAACTGTAGTGAACCGGGATTACACATGTATACTGGGAAAGGATGTATCAGAAAAGAAAATGAGATGGAACTGTTTTTGTGACGAAAAAAAATCCATATTTTCAAAGATCGCAGAAAGATATGGTTGGAATATCATCGGTGAGCCGGTGTGCCTGCGTGGAGGTTTTATGCACAAGATGGTTAAGATCGACACGCAGCATGGAACTTATGCTCTGAAACTACTAAATCCGTTTGTTATGCGAAAAGAAAATACTATGGATCATTATGCACAAGCTGAGCGGCTAGAGAATTTATTGGAACAACGAGGTATTCCGATTCTTCCCGCTTTGTATTTAGATGGAAGAAAAATGCAGGAGATAGATGGCGAATATTTTTACCTCTTTGACTACTTTCACGGAAAAGCCTTGAAGATCAACGAGATAACCGCGCATCACTGCAAAGAAATGGGAAAGGTACTTGCTGAAATTCATCGCATAGATAAGAA
This sequence comes from uncultured Erysipelotrichaceae bacterium, assembly GCA_947575425.1. Classification (GTDB taxonomy): domain Bacteria; phylum Bacillota_I; class Bacilli_A; order Erysipelotrichales; family Erysipelotrichaceae; genus C-19. The sequence goes on along the minus strand of CANPNQ010000230.1, from coordinate 2,033 downwards.
GTATGAGCCGGAGGCCTTTTGTGAAATGTCTATTGATTGGAACTTATACCTTGCAGAAATGAAATACAGCAATACGAAATTATATACTATGCTGAAGGACGCTTTGCCTGTTCTTCAAGATTGTCAACATAAAGGTAATCAGGCAAGAAAGAAACTACCGCAAATCGTATCCATTTGCCATAACGATATGGACTGCAAAAATGTCCTCTGGAACGGAGATGAGTATCGCATTATTGATTTAGAATGCTTATCCTATCACAACCCCTTCCTAGAATTGTTTGAATTGGCACTATGCTGGTCAGGATATGAAGACTGCAACATTGATTTTCAGTTATTTCAGTTTTTTTTGCAGGAATATAAACATGCTGGTGGGGAAATGCCAAGGGATTGGGAAACCTTATACGATTGCAATATCGCAAGATTGGAATGGTTGGAATATAACTTAAAGCGTGTTTTAGGTATAGACTGTGGAATGGATGAAAAAGAAATCGGTATGCAGCAGGTGGAAAAAACGCTTCGGCTCATCTTGTATTATTTCCATATGAAAGAACAGATACTTGAGCATTGCCGGTTATAATTCAAACAAGTGATTTATAAATACGTGAATCACTTTTTGTTTGTAATACGCTAGATTCATAATCCGTTCCGTTTCAGCTGAATACCCCCTATCTTCCTTCTGATCATTGACAAGAAAATAACTACGGTTTATAATATAACATATGTTATAGAACATTTGTTCTAATAAGGAGATGACACCATGCCGCCACGCGCAAAATTCACGAGAGATCAAATCACCGCTGTCGCATTGGATTTGATATGCAAGGAAGGGAAGGAAGCATTGACTGCCAGAAATCTTGCCAAAGCACTTCACAGTTCTGTCTGTCCGATCTTCACCGTATTTTCGCATATGGATGAAGTATATAAGGAGACAATCAAAGCCGCCAAAGCGAGGTACAATGACTATATCAAGAAAGGATTACAGGAACCGCTTCCTTTCAAGGGAGTGGGAACGCAATACATTCTATTTGCGATGGAAGAACCGAAGCTGTTTCAACTGTTATTTATGTCAGAACAGACGCAGCATACGAGCCTTGACAATATCCTTGCGTTGATCGATGAAAGCTACAAGGATATCCTGCATTCCGTACAAACCAGCTATGATTTATCAAAGGAGGACGCAAAGCAGTTGTATCTGCATCTATGGATCTATACGCATGGAATCGCATCTTTATGTGCCACACATACCTGTGCCTTCACTGCCAAAGAAATCAGTGAAAGGATGAGCGAGGTATTCAAAAGCTTAGTGAAGGAATACAAAGGAGGAAGCATCGCATGATCGCTATTACCGATATTACCAAAGCCTATGACAAGGGAGAAAGCAAAAATCAAGTGTTAAAAGGAATCTCCACTCAGATCGCAGACCATGATTTTACCGTTATCCTAGGTGCATCCGGATCGGGGAAATCCACATTATTACATGTGATCTCAGGATTGGAGCGTGCAGATAGCGGCTCGATTCTATATGATGGGGTGGATATTACCCGTTTCAATGATAAAAAACTTACCAAGTTCCGCAAAGAAACCATCGGCTTTATTTTCCAACAATATTATCTCTTGCCCAACATGAGCGTAGAAAAAAATATCCGAATGGGTGCGGATTTGGCAGGCAATGACAAATATGAGGAGATCATTGAGGCTTTGGGATTAACACAGAAGAAAAAGAAATATCCCCGCGAGTTATCCGGCGGAGAACAGCAGCGCGTCTCCATCGCCCGTGCGCTTGCCAAAAAGCCAAAGGTACTATTTTTGGATGAGCCAACCGGCGCATTGGATGAACAGACCGGCAGACAGGTGTTGGATTATATCTGCCGCCTTCATCAGCAATATGGCTTTACAATCGTCATGGTGACTCACAATCAAAACATTGCGGAAATGGCCAATACCGTAATCCGCATGAACAGCGGCAGAATCGCCGAGATCTATACCAACCAAACGCAGAAAAGCGCCTATCAGATCGGATGGTGATGGTATGT
>CANPNQ010000229.1 GCA_947575425.1 uncultured Erysipelotrichaceae bacterium | reverse complement strand
TCTGAAAGAGAGCCTCGGTGAGATTTTGCGTTGGTGTAATGAGGAGCTTCCCGAAGACAGACCTCGTCATTTACTGGGACTGTCGCATCCCGATGATATTTTGATCGGCACGGAAATGGGAGCAGACACCTTTGATTGTGTTGCCCCGACTCGTGAAGCACGTCATGGCAAGATCTATACAAGGATCGGCAATTTCAATTTGAATAAATTTGCGGGCAGCCATGACCCGCTCGAATATGGCTGTGATTGTCCAACCTGTAAGGCAGGCTATACCAAAGATCAATTACGCACCATGATGAAATCGGAACATAACGAGGAGCGCATGCAATATTATCGCTTGGCATCCATGCACAATCTGCGTTTCATCATTCGTTTAACGATGGAAGCGCGTCAGGCAATTTTAGAAGATCGCTTTCCGGCATATAAGAATGAATTTCTGAGCCATTATTACCAACATAAAAAAGCATAATGCAAAGCTGCTCATTTTATGAATGAGAAAGATCTCATCTCATGGAAAGCCTATGTTGCTCGCTACCATAAGCAAGACTTGTTTCCTTTTGAAGCAATGAAATACATTCTAAGCATAAATCCCTGTTTTTTATGCGTGATGATTTAATTTTGCGATGCTACTTCAGATTGATGGATATCCTCCTTTATCTGTCCCATATCCTGCTTTTCCATTTCCTTAAGCGTTACAATTCCATTTTGTATGGAAAGCAAGCCATCATAAGACATGGCATCGCTTGGATGATGCTCGATAAACAAGCTGATCTTGTTTTGCAAGTATGGAGTCATCCGCTCACAGATACACTGATATGTCATCGGATCTAATCCCGAAGATAGCTCATCAAAAATCAAAAGATCGCATTCCTTTTGTGCCAAGCTTTGTGCCAACAGCACTCGCTTTTGCTCACCTCCCGATAAACGACTGCCATTTTCACCGATCGTTTCTCCATGGAGCGCTTCTTCTACTTCCTTCAAACAACACACTTCCAATAATACCTGCATCTCATCCTCACTTAGTTGCGCATTGGCAATCCTGATATTTGCTTGAATACTTTCATCAAATAGAAATCCATCCTGCATCAAATATCCCATTTTGGGGATCCCATGCATTCGTTCACCCTCTGCCATATAAGCAATACTTCCACTCTGCGGTATCAGAAATCCGGCAATCAGATGAACCATGGTACTCTTTCCAATTCCGGAACGTCCTTTGATCAGATAGCGTTGATTCCTTTTCAAAGTGAAATGAGCATCGCTCAGTATTTGTTTCTGTTCCTTGGGATAAGAGAAGCTTACATGTGAACATACGATTTGATCCACACCGGTTACAATAAGTTTACGCTCTGTTTGATTTAACGACAGAACCTCTTGGATTCTTTTTATCGATATTCTGCATTTGATCAGGTTCTGATAGCATTCCATCCAATTCATCAAAGGATCTACCAGCATATGATTATACATCAACAGCGCTGTTAAACCGCCCATGCTGATGCTGCCTTTGCTCACAAAGATAGCCGATGCGATCATGATAACTCCGATCGTTATCATATACAAGGAACCCACCGCGAATTCACTCAGCTGCTCTAAGCGACTCTGCGCACTTCCAATCCCTCTCACCTGCTGGGCGCAAGCACGGATCTTTTGAGAATAGGTCTGCATATGGTCATAAAGAGATAGCGTAAAGGCACCGAGGATTCCTTGAGAAAAGCATTTCCACAACTGCTCCTCTGCACTTCTTTTTTGATCGGCATACTTCTCGCTTTTATGAGCGATCCTTCGCGATGTCCATGCTGTCACAAATCCAAATGGAACAATAATCAACGTCAAATAAACATTGATACGCACCATAAAACAAACACCAATCATAAAACTCAAAACAGACATACCTATAATTTGCACACTGGAAAAGAAGTAATGCCCCAAATACTTGGCATCTTCAATGAGACGGTTTGCCAATGCAGTGGAATACAGGTTTTGCGACAAATCACTATTTCGAAAACGCTCATACAATGTTCCCTGCAAATCAGCGCTGAAACAAAGCTGAAGTTTCTGGGTCATCAGATTGGATAAGGCATAAAACAGTTGTGCCATAATCTGAAGAATGAGATAAATACTTCCAAGGAATAAAATATCATGGAGCGCTTTTTCCCGATCCGCTATACTGATAGTATCAATCAATGACTGTATCACATATACCGGAAACAATGAAATAATACTGTACAAGATTGTGATAATGCTTAAAAGTAAAAGACGATATTTCATTTCGCGCTCACGAAATGAAATGATATGTTTTATTGATTTCCACATGTTGGTTCCTCCTAATCAATTTTTGTTCATACGAACGCAAGGAAATAATAGATCTTCTCTTTACGATCTTTCTTCCGTTCCTATTTCAACTTACTTCTATAAGCTTTCTTTGGTTGACATGATTCTGTTATCTTATTCCGTGCATCCATCTTTTTCAGGAATTTCTTTTTTCGGATGTGGGGCGATGGATGGAGATTGGCACGCTTCCTGCTAGGATAGAAGATCCCTTAGCCGCATAATGGTCTGCGTATAGAAAAAATGATGAAAAATGGCACATTCATATCAAGGAGAAGTGAAAGGGAAGGAAAACAGATCATAAACATATAAGCCAAGCCTCAGCATAATATAAATAAAGAATGGTACTTACCTGACAAAACGCTTAAGCATGATAAAAAAATCCAATCATCAGGAAAGGCTTCTAAAGTAAATGACGATGTTCAATGACTTCGTCGCTTTTTATTGTGTTGTTTTGTCACATAGTTTTGACTCATAAACAACCACTCCTTGGCTTTATTATACTGAAATGCTCAAAAAAAGTAAACAAGAGAATAAATGAATTTTGGATAGCTTCTTATAATGCGCCAATTATCGTCTATCATGATTTTCCTTGGATTTTCATTCATAGGAATGCATGATGCAAGCAAAGAAAAAGGAGTGCCAACCAATCTGATCTTCCATTCTAGCAGAAAAACACGTATTA
>CANPNQ010000228.1 GCA_947575425.1 uncultured Erysipelotrichaceae bacterium | reverse complement strand
GCTTTGTACTTTTCCATGTAGTCATTGCATCTACATCATACAAAGGCAGGAAATCGGTAAGATATCCTGCCTTTGTTATGAAACAGCTTCATTTGATACGCTTTGACTCTCTATCCATTATCAATGCGATTCCTTCCATAGGAAACCTTTTATGAATGCCAATGACACAACGTATTACATGTAGCCAAATGTCATCTATCAAATCCATGTACCCAGTCACTGAACAGATAGTAGAACAGATAAATGATGGAGCTGATTGTCCAAGTCAGCGGATATGCCCAATAGATATAGGTGATATCGTTATATTCATGCATCACGATCATGATATAGATGATCCGAAAGACACACCATATCGAAAGCATCACCAGCATCGGCACAAAGGCTTTGCCAGCTCCACGACAGATTGCCGCAATGCTGTGCGAAAAAGCCAGCAGGAAATAAAACAGTGCCACCGTGTGTGCCTGTATAACTCCCAGTTCAATCACACCCGGCGTCTGATCAAACAAAGCGATGAGATGAGGTGCCATGAAATAACAGAACACACCGATGCTTTCTGCCAAGAGAACCGCCGCCAAAATACTGAAGCGGGCGCCTTGCTTGGCACGCTCATATTTGCAGGCGCCAAGATTTTGCGAGATAAAGGTCGTAGACGCCATCGTAAAGCTGGTGATGGGCAAAAACGCAAAGCCCTCGATCTTGGCATGCGTGCCATAGGCTGCCATTGCCAGCTTGCCAAAGGAGTTGATCTGCGATTGCACAATCACATTGGCAAGCGCAATCACGGAGTTTTGAATTCCTGCCGGTAAGCCATAGCGAATAATCTCAATCAATATATCTTTATGAAAGCGGATCTTTTTGATCTCCACCCGAAAGGCACTGCCCTCCTTCATCAGATGCGCCATACAAAGACAAACACTGGCTGCCTGAGATATCACAGTCGCAGTCGCCGCCGACCATACACCCCAATGAAAACATCCGATAAATAACAAATCCAATCCAATATTGAGCAAAGAGGAAAAAATCAGATAATACAAGGGCCGCTTGCTGTCACCCAAGGCAGTCATGATACTGCGGCATATATTGTATAACACAAGCGCCAAAGAGCCGAGAAAGTTATAACGGAAATAGGCTATCGCCTCCGGAAGCACCTCCACATCGGTTTTCATCCAGCGTAAAAAAGTTGGCGTAAACAGCACTCCTACCAAGGTCAAAAGGATTCCGCTTACCATACCAAAGGCAAGCACCGTATGGATAGAGCGTGACACCTGTGTATCATTCCCTGCCCCGAAATAGCGAGAAATCACCACACCTGCGCCCATCGCAGTACCAGTAAAAAAGCTGACAAGCAAAAAGATCAGTGTTCCCGAGGAAGTGACTGCCGCCAAGGCATTGGTTCCCAGAAACTTACCGACGATAAAGGCATCTGCGGTATTATACAGCTGTTGGAATACCTCGCTGAGAAAGATTGGCATCGCAAAAGCAAGGATCAGCGAATAGATGTTTCCCCTCGTCATATCCTTCGTTTGTCCGCTGCGGCGCTTTATTTCTGTTTGCTTCTCCTGCTGCAGCGATGGGGCGATCTTCTCTCCCTCTCCTGCACTTTCCTGTATGTTTTCACATCGTGTGGTTTCTATCCTATCCTGCATGGCGCTCCTCCTATCCCATTCTGATTTCTATCCCTTTTGATTTTTGATACTTCCTTTCATATGCACATCCATCCAATCGACCACTCGCCGCTCGTATCTCGCGCATTTACGCAAGCATCCCTACATCACGCAAACAAAAGGAAAGCCCCAAGGAACCATTTCCCTCAGAGCCATTTTCTTTGATTGAACCGATAGCTTTAAATATCCATGCCTTTCTGCGCCGCTGTTACGATCGCCATCTTAAAGACTTCTTCCTCATTACAGCCGCGAGATAAATCATTGATCGGCGCATTCAATCCTTGCAGGATCGGTCCGATCGCTTCATAACCGCCAAGGCGGGCAGCGATCTTATAGCCGATATTTCCGGCGTCGATATTCGGAAAGATAAACGTATTGACTCTGCCTGCCACAGTAGAATGCGGCGCCTTCAGCTTCGCAACCTCTTCTGCCACACAACAGTCAAACTGCATTTCGCCATCGACTTCAAAATCAAGCGGCATACGCTTCAAACGCTCGCTTGCCTCCTGCACCTTCGCTACGCTTTCGCCCTTTGCGGAGCCATAAGTAGAATAAGACAACAAGCCGACTCTCGGCTCAATGCCAAACTGACGTACCGTATTGGCAGTCTGTAAGGTCTACTAATTCATCGGTATTCGGATCAATGTTGATTGAGCAGTCTCCCATGACCAACTGCTCCCCCTTCTTTAATAGGATAAAGCAGCTGGAAACCAGCGAATGTCCCGGTTTTGCTTTCACAAGCTGTAAGGCAGGACGCACCGTATCGGCAGTGGAATACGTTGCCCCTCCCAGCAGACCATCCGCATAGCCCATCTGAACCAGCATTGTACCAAAGTAATTCGTCTGTAATAACAGCTGATGGCATGTCTCGGCATCCATTTTGCCTTTTCTTAATTCAACCATCTTCGTTACCATTTCATCCATTTGCTCATATTCAAGAGGGTCCAACATCTCCATCCCCTCCACACTGACACCGCTTGCCTTAGCACAGCCGATGATCTCCATGCGATTTCCCAATAATACAGGAGTTAAGATGTTTTCCTCATGAAGTCTTACCGCTGCCTTTAATACACGCGGATCACTTCCTTCCGTAAAGACGATACGGATTCCCTTGCCTTTTATTTTATTTATCAAACCGTTGATCATAAAAAATGCCTCGCTTTCTTTCACCTGCTTGATATTTTCCATATTTATTATAACCCAAACAGAGTCCTAAGAAAAGGAAATTTCTTAAAAGAGCAGTAGTATTTTCATTTCTATTGTATTATAATATCTGTGTTACAGAGTAGGAATATGCGCGTCAAGTACATCCTGAACGGGGAGTTGTCAGTTTGGCGAAAAACATCATTGTTTGC
>CANPNQ010000227.1 GCA_947575425.1 uncultured Erysipelotrichaceae bacterium | reverse complement strand
GCTGTTGCTTCATCGTTTTATAGATGCGAATCATCGCTACTTTGATCAGATCAGCAGCGCTTCCCTGAATGGGCGCATTCATCGCTGCCCGCTTTCCAAACTCCCGCATCATATAGTTTTTATCCTTGATCTCCTTGATATAACGACGTCGCTGAAACATCGTTTTCACATAACCGTGATCCTCACAAAAGGCGATTGTAGCATCCATAAAGGTTTTGATATTGGGATAAGAGGCAAAGTATTTCTCAATGAAAGTATGCGCTTCCTTTCGACTGATCCCCAACTGTTCGCTTAATCCAAAATCGCTTTGTCCGTATACGATACCAAAATTCACCGTTTTGGCTGCTCTACGCATCTGTGCGTCCACTTTATCCTGTGATACATCAAAGATCTCCATAGCGGTTTTCGTATGAATATCGATATTGTGATTAAACGCATAGATCATCTCATGTTCCTCTGCCATATGCGCCAGTATCCGTAATTCAATCTGAGAATAATCGGCACTCATGAGAACACAGCCTTCCTTTGCGATAAAGGCCTTACGGATTTCCTTCCCTTCCTCATCTCGCACCGAAATATTTTGTAGGTTGGGCTCACTGGAGGATAAACGCCCGGTTTGCGTCTGTGTCTGATTAAAGATGGTATGAATTTTACCATCCTCATGTACATGCTTGCTTAAACCAATGGCATATGTGGAGTATAGCTTTGCGTATTTGCGATGCTCTAAAAGCAGTGGAATGATCGGATGCACATGAACCCATTTTTCCAATACCTCCGCCGCTGTACTGCGCTTCTTTCCCGCCTTTAAGCCAAGATCATCATACAACACCCCCGCCAGCTGTTTCGGCGAATTGATGTTAAATTCATATCCGGCGATCTCATAGATTTGTCGAGACAGCTGTTGGATTTTGGCATCAGTTGCCTCTGCGATCTGATGCAGCATTGCCAAATCGGTCATCACACCGTTTTTCTCCATTTCATAGAGTACCATCACAAGCGGCATTTCGATATCCTCAAACAGCGACAGCATTTCCATATCGATCAGTTCCTGACGCAGCGTATCGCTGATGGCAGCGATATTGGCGCATTGTAATGTCGTGTAAGCGATGCGCGCCTGCTCATCCGCCAGCTTCGGTTTTCCCGCCTTGCCATAGATTTCCTCCTTGGCACACATTTCATCCAAATCATATTTATGCATCAGCTTCGGATAATCGCTAATTGATCCATCGCATAAAAATGCGGCAATCGCGGCGTCAAAAAGTGCATCCTGAAATGCGATGCCCGCCTTATGCAGGGCATGGTATACATTTTTGGCATCATAGGTGATCCATCGTTTTTCCTGATGAATAAACTGCAACAGCGCTTCATCCTGTAATGCATCCGCTAAGGAAATGTATTCCACCCTTTGTTTATTTCCAATCGCAAAGCCATACAACGTCGCATCATAATAGTTTTCACAATCTAAATCCGCAATAAGTGAAATCCCCTTAATCAGCAATGCTTCAGAAATTTTGCTTACTTTTTTCATCTCTGCCTTTATCTTCTTTTTTGGCTTATTTGTACTATGCTTTAAAAAGGAGTTCATCTCGTACTTAGTATAAAATGCGTGCAGCGTTTCCTCATCCCGTACAAAAGTAAGTTGGTCTGCTTCAAAGGGCAGCTTCAGATCGGTTTTAATCGTTGCCAGCATTTTGCTTAAAAAGGCATTGTCACGATCATGTTCTAATTTCTCTTTCAATTTGCCCTTGATCTCATGAAGATGATCATATACCCCATCGACCGTCGTATAGTCCTGTAATAGCTTCAGCGCAGTTTTCTCGCCGACACCCTTGACGCCGGGAATATTATCAGAAGCATCTCCCATCAATGCCTTAAGATCAATAATCTGGGATGGGGTGATACCCTTTTCTGCCATCAGCGTTGCCTCGTCCATCACCATGACCTCGCTAAGTCCCTTTTTCATCACATAGACATCCGTGGTTGGATCAATCAGCTGCCATAAATCCTTGTCGCTTGATAAAATGTGAATTTGATAATCGGGATAACGTCTCGCCATCGTACCGATGATATCATCTGCTTCAATGCCATCCGCCTCATAGCGATAGATTCCCGCCGCATCCAAATATTCCCGTGCCATCGGCATCTGCACAATCAACTCGGGATCTACTTCCTTCCGTGTTCCCTTATATGCTTCATATACCTGATGACGAAAGGTTGGCTTTCCACTGTCCCATGCCACAAGCACCACATCCGGTGTTAGCAAAGACAATGCCTTTTCGATCATCATCACAAAACCGTATACCGCATTGGTCGGTACACCGTTGCTTGTTTTCATCATCATACCATAACTCGTCGCATGGTATGCCTTAAACAGCATATTATTGCCATCGATCAGTAACATTTTTTTCATTGTGCTGCCCTCTCTTGATCCCTATTATTTTACCACAGATTTGTATGCTTACCTATGTTTTTTCACGTTTTTTGCATGAGCGATAGAAAATCATTTATCCGAATAAAAAACGCACGGTCCTACTACCTTTCCGTACGTGCATATTAGCCAAGCTCTTGTATGAGATACCATCATTCATCAGAGGATTCCTTTGCGCTGCCTTGTTTCAATGCGGTCGCAAGCAAACCCAAAAGCACCACAACACCCCATACCTTTGCCTTATTTTTGAAAGTAGGCTCTATCTCATCTTTTTGTTTCTTCCATAGTTTCACGTTCATGATCTCCTTCCTGTAATTCCACATTTGCGATCGCCGCAAAGCGCTTGTTCAGTTTTTCTGCCGTGATCATTAACTGCCGCATATTTTCATGGGTGCGCTCATAATCATTCGATACCGTTGTATAACGCTTGGTAAAGCGTTCAAATTCCAGTGCCAGTTTCTTTAATTCCGTTTGTATCTGTGCCATATTGGCACTGCGTTGAGCATTGAGATAAATTGCCTTAATGGCAGTGATGTATGCCATGAGCGTCGTTGGAGACACCAGATATACATGTTCCTGAAATCCATATTCT
>CANPNQ010000226.1 GCA_947575425.1 uncultured Erysipelotrichaceae bacterium | reverse complement strand
AACGGAATCTATGATCTAAAGCCGATTGAGTCGCTGATTTATCTGACTTCCCTTACCCTCAAGGCAAATTATATCACCGATGTGACACCGCTGTTAAAACTGAAAAATCTGACTGAATTAAGGCTTGTGGATAATCCGATTGAAAATGTTGAGATTTTAGAACCACTGGATGTGTATGAGAAGCTGAGGGCTTAGCGATGAATGAGAGTCTTTTCCATGGATGATACGTGTGGAAAGCTCTTTTTTATTGGATATTTGTATCGATTATAATTTCAATGCTGATAAAGACATCTGCTTCTAACAAGATACTTTGAATGTAGTCTTTTGAAAGATCCCGTTTCCATATCTCATAAACACCTCTAAGGAGCTCATAGATCATTCTTTTGCGACTGAACTTCCGGTAAAGTAAGAAGAATATTAAGCTCTTTTGCAATTACTTCATAATCAATCTCTGTAATGGTATGAAAACTATCAACAACGGATTCTTGGCTATCGTCCATTTGATTCACATTAAAAGTGCTGTTATCCCCTTTTTTAACCACAATGTTGTTATTAAACTAATCCTAAAATTCCCATCATTCTATTCGTTAAAAGTAAGTCGCATTTCAATAGATTCACCGATTCCTTGATCTTCATCCAAGGACACTCCATCTACATCTACTACGATCTCAACAGGATGCGTGATTCCAAGTCCAAATAATGAATGAAAATCAAGTTCTTAATTTAATGTTTTAATGTTTGTTGATAATCATCCTCTATAAAAGAATCCTTTACAACGCTTTCACTGTAACCATAGCAGAGTTCATGAAAAACTGAATTCAATTTCGTAAGAGAGTCTTCTAATGATAGATCTATATTCTTCACTTGAATCTCATATTTCATGCAAGATCTATCATTATAAACAACTTCTTCATATTGGATTTCGGCTCCTCCTTCTCTCGTATAGGAAGATAAAATTATCTGTCAAATCGCCAGCCTTTTCCATATCAATGATAAGACTCATCATAAAAATTACTTGATTTTTTTTTAGAATTATTTTGATATGATTCGCTGTAATAGGAACAATGAATTTTCCTTCATATGCATATTGATATGAATATGGACGATAATTCTGATTGTATATAAGTGAATCCTTATGCACCTCCTCTACACTCCCTGAATTTACGAATGATTCTTTTAATCAATTAAATAAATGAGATAAATCATCTTTAAACTTAATATTTTGGTAGCTTAGAAGTGGTGATTCTTTAGAGTATTCTCCAACCTCAAATGTACTGTTAGAAGACTCTCCAGTTATGGATTGATATTGGGACAATTATTTTAAATGCATTTTTTACATAATTGTGACGACTTGTGCACTCTTACGTAAAAAATACTTGATACTTCACTTTGGGGTAATGAAGCCTTGTTCATTGAAAATAGAAAGATGGCTATCGCACATGAAACTGTCAAGTGTAGGGCTTATGTCAGATGAGATGGTGTAACTATTGCCCATCCGATGAATTTTTTTGCGATAGGATATGAACATTTGATTCGATTCAATTGTTCATACCCATATTCCAACTTCATTCACAACGAGCAGTTCCAGATTTGCGGGGAAACATTCATTCTTCTCTTGTATTCTACGAAGAAATGTGTTATCATCCTCAAAAAAAGAGAGGAGCCTATCACTATGAGTGCTATTCGTCTAATTGTTACTGATTTGGATTTTACACTGTTAAATGAGCAATTTGACTTATCTGAAACGACCAAATCCATCCTGCAAAAGCTGTTAGAGCATGGCATTGAGATCGCACCTTGCAGCTCCCGACCGTTATCTGAGATCCCCCAATGGTTTCGGGAACAGGAAAATATTCATTGGCTTGTGACAGCCAACGGTGGTGCCATAATCGATAATCAAAGCGGGGAAACACTATGCTCAAATACGATGTCCTCCGCCAAAGCAAAGCATCTGCTTACGCTCAGCGAAGATATCAATCCCTATTGGAGCTGCCTGATCGACGGGAGGCTACATAGCCACTTGGCTATTTTAGATGATCGCGAGGCATTGGCAATCGACGGTGATTATTTGGAGAACATATTGAAACAGCGCATTTGGGAATCAAGCAAGGATTTCTTGGATGCATATGCGGATGCGCAAATTGCCAAAATCCACTTTATCACAGATCAAGAATACTTCAAAACCAAGCAATCTCTCATGGATCGATTCGCTAAAGAAGAAGGAATTGCGATCACATCATCGCATCCTGTCAATGTAGAGATCGTACACCCCAACGCAAACAAAGGAGCCGCACTAAAATGGCTCATGAAGAAATTAGACTGTACCCGTGCTGAAGTGATGGCCTGTGGAGATAATGCAAATGATTTATCCATGTTGAAGGAAGCGGCTGATAGTGTAGCAGTAGCCAATGCGACAAAGGAAGTATTGGCAGCAGCTCGTTATCATGCCCCCTCATACAAGGAGGATGGCGCCGCCAAAATGATGGAGCAGTTGGTATTTCAAGAACAGAATGATATGGCAGATTGAATCATTTTTCATTAACCCTTTAAGCATGGGCGAATTGTCTTGTTCAGCGTTTTTTTCCTTTAACATTTAGGATAGATAAAATCACTTCTGATTCATATGCAGAGCCGCCCTTTTCGATTGCCTTCCTGTATGATAACCACTGTATCAATATCCCTGTATAAAAGAAAGGACCATGAGATCGCTTTTTTCTTCTCTCATGATCCTTCTTTTCTTATTTTCTTGATGTGCTGATTTCTTGCTCTATTGATAAATTATCTGATTAAAATCATGATCAGATGGCTCTGGTGTACTCCTTCAGCCAGTCTGCCTCCTCCTGATTCAAATAAGGCGCAATCTTTTCATATACTGCCTCATGATAAGCATTTAGCCAAGCCCTTTCTTCCTTGCTTAGCATTGTTACATCGATGCCATCCAAATCAATCGGCGCAAAGGTGATCGTTTCAAACTCCATAAACTGACCGTATTCATTCTTTTCTCCCTTGCGACAAATCAATTCATTTT
>CANPNQ010000225.1 GCA_947575425.1 uncultured Erysipelotrichaceae bacterium | reverse complement strand
TGATCATCACTGCCATCATTGTCATGTAAATGAACACAGAATATTTTATCCTTAAATAGATGAAAATCCAATTCATCATGAAAATGCGCATGGTAATGCCCGCTGTCAAGACAGATGCCCACATTGTCATTGGGTATATGTGCCAATACATACTCCTGATATCCTTTGATTTTCGTATTTTCAAATGCAATGCGTACCCCTAATTCACATGCATAGTCACAGATTTCCCGTAAGCGACGGATACCGATTTCATTGGGAGTGGGTGCTTGCGACTTGCTGGTAAGATGCATACAGACCAGATCAATACCATTCTCTTTGCATATTCTGATATCATTCTTATATCGTTCTACCAAGCCCGCTCCTTCCTCATCTTCGAGCCATAAGCTATTGATCCTCTGATATCCCAAATGTGCAAATATGACCTCTAATCCTAGTTTTCTGCAATAGTCCAGTTGCTGCTGTTGTGATATTTCCCAATCCTTGTTATACCATTCGATAAAAACCTTGGAATACCCCGCTTTTTTGATTGCATTGATGGTTTCCAGTGGTGTGACACGCTCATTTGCATTGCTGATCGTAACCGCGATATTGTCCTTTGTATTCATGAAAGATCCTCCTTCATTTATGATTGTTATATGCGATTTCTTCCAACAGGAATACATTTTTCTATTTAAGTATAGTGGAAACAAACATTGTTTACAAGCAATATTTTCATCGTTGATTGACAGTCTTGAATACGATGATTGGTTTTGATCATAAATGAGGGTAACAACAGAATAAAAAAACAGAAGTGCAAATAACAAGCTCTTCCGCTTTCTTGTATCGTCATTCAATTCAATATCCTGTGTATCATAGGTATTTACTAGCGACAAGTAAATCCATTTTGACTAAGCTGCACCACTGTTTCATCCATGTCGATGGTATTAAAGGTCTGTTCATAAACACTCGCTTCTGCGCTGAGCGACAACTTCCATCCTTCATTATCGAAATAAGATGTCACATAATACCCGTTGCTCTCTTTTAAATCCATAGATTCCAGCATGACATCTTTCATTGTCTGATTCGCTGCTTCTCTGGTTGCCGCATCCGCCGAATCCATCATTTGCTTTGTCAGTCCCATCGATTCCATTGCCGAATACGGTGTATTGATTTCCATAGTAATGCTGTCTATGACATTATTCATACCTCCCAGTTTCATGGTAATGCTAATACCATCTTGATAGGTGCTGCATATCTTACTTGTGGAAGTATCATAACTATAATCATTATCACTTCCACCCACTGGTTCTCCATTACTTTTCGTATATTCTTCCGTTTGGATCACGACCGCATATATGGTTTGATCAGAGGGTTCGTACAGATAATAGATATTTACCGGATAACCTCTTGTGGTTATCATGTTAGATTCCGTAATTACACCGCTTTTAAAGGAAATGTGAGGAAGGTTGGATTGATTATGCACTACTGCCTGTGTAGATATCTGATCCGTTAGCATGATAAAGACATAATCAATGGTGTGTTCCTTATCCAAGTTCGCAGTCACAATGCCATTCTCCATAGTTACAGCATTAGCATAAATGGATGCATCGTATTCTTTCTTCACATCTTCCTCCGACATTCCAATCAAATCGGTATATCTGGAAGTATTGGCACTTCCCATGTAGTAATGCATGACACTTTCGTGAATGTTCGCCTTTTCCGCCAGTTCTTCTCGCTCTTTCTGTGCTGCTTCTGCTTTTCTGTTTTCCTCACTGATATGCTCTTGTTCTTCACGATATGCTAAAAACTTTTGCAGTCCGAAATAACCACCGATACCGACTGCCACCAATAATACTGCCACAAGCACAATTTTGATCCATTTTCCTTGAGACGCTTTTTCGGGTTGATTCACGTTTCCTATGCCGGAGTTTATACCCATATCTCCATTTGAATAAGTAGGTATGCTACGGTTATCACTAGGGACAAAATCACTGTTTGCCGGATTATGATCTAATTCTGATCCACATACTTCGCAGAACTTGGCATCATCCTCCATGAATGATCCGCAATATTCACATTTTTTCATATACGCTACCCATTTGCTTTTTCACGCTTTAATCTTAATCTAGCTGACCTTGCCATCCAACATGAAACCATTCCGCTGATCAACAAAAAATACGCACCGATTCCCATATTCCCTATAATAATATCTCTACTCATGGCATCAAAAAAATCTATCCAAATAATAATATAAGCAATAACATTCAAAACAAGTGCTGCCGTCGCTTTTTTATAATATAATAAACTAGAGGCAACGATCACTAGGGGAAGCACAAACATACCGTCTCTTCCTCCTGAAATATAGGTTATACTTTCACTATATCCTAATGCGGATACTGAATAATAAGGCATATAACAGGATATTATTATAACTATTGAACAAGCCCAACCCAAAAGTTCATCCATCGCATATTCGTGATTGAAGAAGTTTACTCTTTTAGATAAAAAATCATGATCAAAATTATATGCCCGATTACTTTTCTTCACCAATTCCGTATTTTCTAAGACATCCCAATTTGCCATCCCCCTTTTCCAAACATAGGACTGTTTTTCTATCGCTCCGTTTTTTAACATATCCATCATTTCTATGGTTGAAAATGGACCCTTTTGTTCTCCGTTAATTGTGATGAACCATTCTTTTGGAACGGTTGGGGGAACGGCGCTTCCTGCATGGAATGAAGGAATTTCATCACCTCCATCACGACGCATTCTCACCGATGCTCCACATCCGGGGCAAGTGATCTCATTCTCCTGTAACTGATTACCGCAATTCTTACAAAACATAATATCCTCCTATTCTCCTTCGGCTGTCTGTTGACTATGTCTCAAAAAGTACATATTTAGAAACAGGAGAAAAGTAAGCGGTAATGTAGGATAAAACAGAAAAAAACACACAATTTTCAACCAAAACCGTGTGTCTATCAATGTGTACTTAATGATACGCTTTCTTTCTTTTGTGCATTTTTATTTAATATTTTCACCACCCCCC
>CANPNQ010000224.1 GCA_947575425.1 uncultured Erysipelotrichaceae bacterium | reverse complement strand
CATCCGCATACATCTTTTGAGGCTCTATTAATAAAATTTGATCCATTCTAATATCTCTCCTTAAATTCCGGTTTGTTCATTTAATTATATCACTTCCGTTCCTCATTTACCACAAAAATATAGGGCGCAGCAACCACCGCGCCCCACATTTATTATCGTTCCAACGATTTCTCAATCTCCCACTTCTGCCCCTTCAAGTCATTCTGCTTTTCATACAGAAGCCATAAAAAAAACAGAGATTCATCGCTATTGATCCATCTCTGTTTTCTTGTGGTTTTCTTTATGCGATCACCGTTACATTGGCAGCCTGCTCGCCGCGATCACCTTCCACTACCTCATAGGAAACATTCGCTCCCTCCTCTAAGGTACGGAACCCATCGCACTGAATAGCGCTGTAATGTACGAAGATATCTTTTCCATCTTCACCGGTGATAAATCCATATCCCTTGTCCGCATTAAACCATTTTACTTTACCTGTACTCATTTTGAATACCTCCTATCTGTGGTTAATAAGAAGCCTTCAATGTATAAGCTATCACTTATTCGGATTCATAATACATTGAAAATCTAAATACAATTCCAAATAAGTGAAATCATAATTATTTGCCGCTTTTTATTCCGTTATCATACTATCACGAAGCATTCATTTCGTCAAGGGATTTTATGGTGAAAACTGCCATTTTTCTGGAAATCTATGATAAAAAACAGTCACTTTTTTCTTTTGCGTGTGTCCTGTTTCCTTTTGTAAAGAGAGCGCTTTCAATCTCCTGAGATCATAGAAGCACTCATCTTGAAAGCGTTGCCTCCAATAATTCATCGATTCGCTCCCACCACTGATCCTGTGTATAGGGAAAAGACGTTTCTTTTTTCATACGCTCGATAAAAGATAGAGAGATAGGCAGGCAATGGATCAACTGTTCCTTTAATGCAGCGGAAATGCTGGGTGCATCCTGTTTGACAAGGGCAAAAAAGATCAAATATAAGCAATCCTGCAAGACAAAATCCAACAATGCGATATCCTTACAAACAGATCCCACAGCGAGAATATCAATCGTATATTGTATGAGTTTTTCTGCGATTTCATCCTGTGTTTCCTCCATGTGATTGGAAATCAGCGTCTGATGGTGATGACACGCATCCTCCCATCCATCCTGCAAATCATCGCCCACCTGTAACATAAAGCCATAGCGCATACAGAAGCGCAGCTGCTCCTCATTCATCCTTCCATCAATTAACATGCCATCTGCGACCACAGAGGTACCACCCTTTTCATAAGAGATTGCCAGCAGTTTTTCATCACTCAGCCGGCTTGTGCCATCCTGTTGGATCAGCGATTTCATCTGTGCATTTTGGATGAGATATAGCGCTTCATATACCTGTGGATAATCCGATCTTGGAAAGCGCTCTTCAATCATTCCTACCAATGCGGATATCTTTTCCTCATGGACATTGTGAATGATTGGCATTTCGCCATGCAGGCGGGCAGTGAACCAATCGTTGAATTGTCTTTTTTCCTCTAATGGAATCGTTCCATCATCGAGATAATTGTCAGAATACGGATATAACATACTATACGCAAACATCGCCGGATGATATCCAACAGGCTTTTGAAACAGGCATTGCAGAATCGCAATGATCCATACATTGCGAAGTGCCTGCATCGCATCTGTTAAGGATAGCTCGCGATCAAACGCACGCACATCCCGCAGGAAGGAAACACTCATCGTTTGAAACAGTGCTTGCGCCTCAGCATTCATACCATCAAGCAAAGGTAACGAATGCTGCTTCATCGCTTCCTCGATATAAGATATCCCCATCTGCCGCCAGCGTATGTTCGCCTGCTTTTGTTTGGGAAATGCCTCCAGAAAGCGCTGAAGATCATCGAGCAGCACCTTCATCTGTGCCTCATATGCCTCCCGCTGTTCCTCTCTTATATACCAGCGCTTCCAAGAAATGCCTCTTTCTCTTTCTTTCCATTCCCTGATCCCTGCTTCACAGAGTGCGTTGATATCAATCATGATCAAACTCCAAGTCAATATCACCCATATCATTATGCAGAATCAAGCGATAAGACGCATCCCTGTGACCGCCCTGCAAGGACAGGGAAGCACCGCTTTTTCTATGCCCCTCTGCCTTGATCGTCCCCATGGCAGTGGATAAATCGTATGCATACTCCTTGGCAGGTGCCGCAATTTCCACCTCGATATCGCCCATATGGTTTTCTGCTTCTATGTCACCCGGATGCGCCCCCTGATATACGATATCGCCCATATCCTGAACTAGCGTCATATCCTCTGCGTTCACATCAAGCACCTTGATATCTCCCATGTGCTGATAAATTTCCAATGTATCTACATAAATACCACTTACCTTGACATCTCCCAAATCGGACTCAATCCGGATATGATGAAGTTCCATATCCTTCGGTATTGTTAAGGTAAAAGAGGCGTCCCGATTCATCACCCATAAATGATTGTTCGTCCATGAAGTAATGTTTAAAGTATCTCCTTCATAATCCAGCTCATATTGATCATCGGACACATTCTCGATCCGCAAAGACAGCGCATCCCCGCGTTCAATGCGAACATCCCCCAAATCAATATCCATTTCCAGACGTTGAAAGGATTGCAGGGCAATCCGCTGATCCGCCGCATCCTCATCATCCCCCAACACACCGATGCCAAAGCCGTCATCTAAGGTGTGAAAATGCACGCCATAACTGTCATGAAATTCACCGCCCAAACCGATACCGGCGCCGCACAGCGCTGCCCCAATAACGATACAAAGCATCGCCATCCACCCCCATAATCGCTTAGATCTCATTGCGTACCCCTCCTTTGTTTCGCTGATAGAAATTCGAGATTGCCTGAATAAAACTTGAAGCCAGATTTTTGATCATAAAGTGAGCCATCAGAATTGCCAGTATTCCACCCCCCAAGCAAATGAGAGAAGCTCCCAGATGAATGCAGATATCTCCCGCCCCTTGCGTATAGGTGATGGATGAAACAAAGGCTGCGATCGAAGCATAAAACAGACAGATTGCCATGAGAATCGCAGCTAATACCAACGC
>CANPNQ010000223.1 GCA_947575425.1 uncultured Erysipelotrichaceae bacterium | reverse complement strand
CTCGGCAATATTTTTACTACACCATTTGCACAGTTGATGGAGCAGAGAAGAACGATCGCCATACGACAGGGGTTTCAAAACGGTAGGGTGGTAGAGCCGCTCTGTCAGCGATGCCTGTATCGCTTGCGTTTTTCATAAGGAGGATCTATGTTTAAAAAATTGGATGAATCGTGGTTTGAGGATATCTATGCGATCATGAAGGAAGCCTTTCCACCGAGTGAGTATCGAGACAAGGAAGCGCAGCGCCAGCTCTTTCAGTTGCCGCACTATGAGGTTTACGGTTATTTGAAAAATGATCGACTCTGTGCATTTCTAGCGGCATGGAATTTAACCGAGTTTCGCTTTGGAGAGCATCTGGCTACCAAAAGCGAATTGCGCAATGCGGGCATTGGTGCGCTGTTATTTCGCTATTATGAGGGGTTATCCAAACAGCCGCTGGTTTTTGAAGTAGAGCTTCCTAGCACTGCATTGGCGAAGCGTCGCATCGCATTTTATGGGCGTCTTGGATATCATTATTATGGTGATATCGAGTATTATCAGGGGAGCTTTCATCCCAATCAGGAGCGATTGGCTCTGCGTTTAATGATGAATGACGCTCAAGCCGATTTGGAGAGGATCAATCATATCATCGATTTGATTTATGGACAGGTATATCGACAAAAGCGCTTTTTTTAGGAATGGGGTATACAGGCAAATAAGGGAGCACAGTCGCTGTGTTCTTTTTCTTGTTCCTTGGGCGAAGCATACAGGAGCATTTTACCTTGTTTCATATACTGTTAGGGAAAGGAGGAATTATGTATATGTTCACAGATTATGTGTTAAAACAAGGTGATATCGGTATTTCCGTCAATAAGATGCAGGCATATCTGAATTTGTTTCAGGAGCGCGGCATCATCATTACCCGCAATTTGCAGGATGGTGTATATGGTGTACGGACAGCTCAGGCGGTCAGAGAGTTTCAGCGCTCTGCCAACCTGCGGGAGGATGGCATCATTGGCAACGATACATGGGATGCCATTGTCAATCAGCTGCGTGAATTGGGCATTGTGACTAATATCCCGATCGCAAGCCGCGATTTCTATTTGACTTCCGGCAGTCGTGGTATCGGGGTATTCAAGATGCAGGAATACCTGAATGAGATTGCTGCTTCCAACAAGTGTCTGCGTCCCATCCCTGTGGATGGTATGTATGGTCCCCGTACTGTGACTGCTGTACAGATGTTCCAGTATTTGTATGATCTTACCATTGATGGTGTGATTGGAAGCAGAACGTGGGATGCGATTGTCAATGAATACAAGTCATTGCCCGTAGCGATGATGCAGTAGATGAAACAGGCGATAAGCCTGTTTTTTCTATGGTGTAGAATAGCACTTCGATTTCATTTCAGTGCATTTGCATCGAGAATCATTTGATGGAAAATCGTTTACATAAAACTAAGATATATAGAATCATTTGCATAGGTCGTGTGAATTCTTATGATAAAAAAAGAAAATTATACCTTTTAGTAGCGGAAAAAGAATAAAATAAAGATTGTTATTGCATTTATTTTACATTTTTAGTATGATGAAATATAGGAAGTGATAAGATGGAGTTTAATCAGAAGCAGACGGAGGCATTGTTAAAACGCATTGTGGCGAAGGATGAGAACGCTTTTCATGAGTTTTATGAAGAATGGTACCCCAAAGTATATTACATTGCGATCGCGATTACCCATCATGAGGCGGATGCGAAGGATGTGGCACAAGAGACGATGATTGAGATCCATCGATCTCTTGCGCAACTGCGCGATCTGAAGTATTTTAAACTGTGGCTGAATCGCATCATCCTCAGTAAATGTAATCGCATATTCCGCAAGAAAAAAGCGGTCACTATGGATGTGGATGTAAGAGATTTTCTGCTATCACAAGAGGAGGAGCGTCAGGATTTTTTGCCGCTCGAACATGCACATCGACAAAATGATCTGGAAGTGCTGCAAAAGCTTCTGATGCGGATCCAGCCAATTTATGCTGAGGTATTGGTGCTGATGTATTTTGAGCAGTGTTCCATCAAGGAGATCGCTGAGATTTTGCAGGTACCGGAGGGTACGGTAAAAAGTCGTTTGAATAGTGCCAAGAGCTTATTACGCACGCAAATTGATGCTTATGAACAAAGGGAACAGATTAAATTAAGCTTTCATGCCGAGGGCCTGGAGGCGATGCTTGTGCTTGCTTATGCAAATTTGGCGAAGCAATGGATCCCATTTACTGCGACTTCCTTATTTCAAAGTTCTTTCCAAGGCGCAAAAATGACGTCTTTTTTGACCTCCAAGGCGGCGATTTATGCATTGGGTGCTCTGCTTGTGACCTGTGGAGGCGCTGGGGCAGTGGAGTTGTATGAGGGCATACATAACGAAAATATGCAAAGCACGATTCGCGAATTTGCGCCGGTGGAGTTTAAGCATATGGAAATTCATAATGACAAGGAAGCGTATTTTGTTTTGATGAAGTATGCACACTGTGAGGTAGAGCTAAAGGAGTTATCAGACAATGAGCGGAGAATTGTCGCTTATTTGATTGAACAAATGAATTATCCCAATAGTATTTATTATGCTCTTTGGAAGAACAGAAAATAAAAAAATAATTTTTCTTTCATTTTTTGAATTTTTACGAACCTATAGAGGAAGAATTGGTTCTCTCTGTCAGAGTTAACAGCTTGTGATTGCGCAATGATGAAAGGAGTATAGATATGTGGAAAAAGTTGCTTATAGGCTTACTGACATGTGTGGGGGCTTTTTCTCTGGGATATGCGTATTTTGATTCCCAATTAGATGCGGCACCGATTTCCCATAATTATTATGCTATTGGTGATACTTTTGAAAGAAATAATCAGACACAGTTCTTAATGGGAGGACGAATTTGGAGGTTGTTTTATACCAATCAAGGAACCGCTTATATATATAATTATGATATGAATTCCAATACTTTTGTGGAGGATATAGATAATAAGATAAAAGATTCACAAAATGATTTTTTGACAGGTGCATCAGATGACATGGGGGAGTTTGTTAAGCATTTAATGCTAGATAATATAC
>CANPNQ010000222.1 GCA_947575425.1 uncultured Erysipelotrichaceae bacterium | reverse complement strand
TAAGTCGAAATGCTTTTTTTTGATGATACGAAATGAAATACGCAAACGTGTGGATTCCCATAGGTATTGCTTCCTGTTCCTATCATGGTTATATGTGAGCGATATTTCTTGTCATAAAGACAATAGCGATATGATATAGGATCATTTCCATATGGATAAAAAAACAATCAAGAGGTGAGGCTATGAGTGAAAATAAATTCAGTGATTATCAGTTCAAGGAAACAACCAAGGCATTGATTCGTGCCAATCATTTTATCTCCCCGACGGATATTCAGCGTGAGGTAATCCCATTCGCCATGAAAGGGAAAGACATCGTCGCCATTTCCCCAACCGGTACGGGAAAGACGCATGCCTTTCTCATTGCGTTAATGGAACACGTAGATCCCACTTTAAATTACACACAGGCGGTGATCACCGCTCCGACAAGGGAATTGGCATTGCAGTTGTATGAGCGTGCGAAGATCATGCAAGAGGTGGATCCACGTTTACAGGTGCGTTTAATCAGCGGAGGATTGGAAAAATCAAGGATGAATGAGGGATTAAAGATACAGCCGCATGTGATCATCGGAACTCCCGGAAGGATTCATGATCTGTTTCTAAAGGAACAGACGCTGTTATTACAAAATGTCAGTCTGTTGGTTGTGGATGAAGCAGATATGACCTTGGAATTCGGCTTTTTACAGGACATCGATGCAGTGGCTTCACGGATGCGTAAAAATTTGCAGATGCTCAGTTTTTCTGCTACCATTCCTGAAGGCTTAAAACCATTTTTAAAGAAGTATATGCATGATCCGATTACCGTCAGGATCACTAGCGATCAACGCTTTCAGCCGCAGATTGAGCATGTGCTGGTGCCATGCCGCCATATGAGTTATGCACAAAAGGCATTGGAGCTGCTGCCTTCCTTTCAACCTTATGTCTGCTTGATCTTTGCCAATACAAGAGAGGATGCGGCACAAATGGCACACTTGATGCGAGATGCGGATTATCGCGTCGTTGAGCTGCATGGTGATTTATCAGCGCGAGAGCGGACAAAGGCAATGAAAAGTCTGATGAACTTAGATTGCTCGTATGTGGTAGCCAGTGATATTGCAGCGCGCGGAATTGATATTGATGGAGTCTCTCATGTCATTTCTTTGGGCTTTCCTAAGGAACTGGATTACTATATTCATCGCAGTGGGCGCACAGGACGCTCTGGGAAAGATGGGGTTTGCTTCGCCCTGTATCAGGAAAGCGATGAATCTGCCATTCGTATTTTGCAAAAGCGGGGAATTGTGTTTCAGCATCGTCAGTATAAAAACGGTATTTGGATGGAATTAAAAGCGAAGAATGCGCCAAAGAAGCAAAAAGATGATCCTTTGGCAAAGGAAATCGGAAAAATTGTCAATCGGAAAAAGAAGCAGGTCAAGCCCGGTTATAAGGCAAAGCGCAAGCAGGAGGTGGAGCGCTTGAAGCGGAAGGCAAAGCGGGAATTGATTCAAAAGGATATACAGCGACAGAAAAAAGAACGAGCCAAAGCACGACAGGCGGAAAAGCGAGGGGATATGGAATGAAGATTGGTTCTCATGTATCAATGGCATCTCCTGAATATTTACTGGGAGCGGTAAAGGAAGCACTTTCCTATAAAGCAAATGCACTGATGATCTATACGGGACCACCGCAGAATACACGCAGAAAGCCGGTATCGGAAATGAAGGTGGAAGAAGCACATGCGCTGATGAGGGAATATGCCATCGATGCGGATTCATTGATCATTCATGCTCCTTATATCATCAATTTAGCCAATAGTGCTAAGGCGGAGACCTTCGAGCTAGCAGTGGAGTTTTTGACAAAGGAAATTGAGCGGGTCAAAGAAATCGGCGCCCATGTGCTTGTATTGCATCCGGGATCTCATGTAGGAATGGGAGAAGATGCGGGCCTTGATCAGATTGTCCATGGTCTGGATGAGGCAATGAAACAGATTGGCGATGTGCAGATCGCATTGGAAACAATGGCTGGAAAGGGCAGTGAACTGGGATATCGTTTTGAGCAGATGCGCTATTTGATGGATCATGCCAAATATAAAGATAACTTGAAAATTTGTATGGATACATGCCATATTCATGATGCCGGGTATGATTTGAATCATTTTGATGATGTGCTGGAAGAGTTTGATCAAATCATCGGTTTGGATCGCTTGGCCTGTATGCACATCAATGATTCCAAAAATAGCAAAGGCGCCCGCAAGGATCGTCATGCCAACCTCGGCTTTGGCGAGATCGGCTTTTCTCTATTAAATGGAATCGTTCATCATCCTAAGCTGCAGAATGTCGTGAAGATATTGGAAACACCGTATGTGGATGAGAAGCCACCGTATCGCTATGAAATTGCGATGTTAAACAAAGGATGCTTTGATGAAGCGGTGCTGGAGCATATCAGGAAAGGGGATTAGTATGAAAAAGTGGTTATGGCTGTTATTGCCCCTATGCTTGCTTGGTGCTTGTACGCAGGAATCTGAAAGTAAGGATGCGACAGCGAATGAGGATGTGGAGCTGATTCAGTTTGATGAGATATCAAGCGGTGATACGATCGCTATTATGAAAACGAGTATGGGGGATATTACTATCCGTCTGTTTCCCGAATTTGCGCCGAAAGCGGTGGAGAATTTCATCACTCATGCACAGGAAGGGTATTACGATCATCTGATCTTTCATCGGGTCATTGCCAATTTCATGATTCAAGGTGGCGATCCTTTGGGGAATGGGAGCGGCGGATCCAGCATCTGGCAGGAACCCTTTGCGGATGAATTCAGTGATCAGCTTTATCATTTTAGCGGAGCGCTTTCCATGGCAAATGCTGGAAAGGATACGAATGGTTCGCAATTTTTCATCGTTCAAAATGAGGATGGGGCATCCTATGATGATAACTATTTTGAGCACATCTATGTACAGGCGCAAAAAAGGAATTGGACAAGCGCCGGTTTTGTGCATCCTGATAAGGTGAAGGAAGCATATCGTGAAGTAGGCGGAGCGCCGCATTTGGATTATCAGCATACGGTATTCGGACAGGTCGTCGAGGGAATGGATGTTATGAA
>CANPNQ010000221.1 GCA_947575425.1 uncultured Erysipelotrichaceae bacterium | reverse complement strand
GATATTTACAACTTCATTGCGGATGCGGATCGTATGGTACGCCCCGGAAATATGGAGCCGCTAGGCTATGGAAGCTGCGCAAGAGTTTTGAATGTTTGCGGCAAGCGTGTTGCGATATGTAATCTCAGCGGCGCAATCTTCATGAATCACGTGGTGGAGAGCCCCTTTATATGCATGGAGCGGATCTTACATGAAGTGGATGCAGATTTGTATCTAGTGGATTTGCATGGCGAAGTGACCAGTGAGAAAATCGCATTTACCTATCACTTTGCAGGTAGAGTACATGCGGTGGTTGGAACCCATACCCATGTACAAACTGCGGATGAGCGCATCGTATATGGTACAGCGGCGATCAGTGATTTGGGCATGTGCGGCGCTTATACAAGCGTATTGGGACGAGATGTCAATGAGGTGATCACTCGCTTTGTGAGGGAGGAAAGCACCCGCTATACGGTAGCGGAAGGCGAGGGGATCTGTTGCGGCTTGAGCGTTGTTTTTGATGATCATAGCAATCGTGCTATCGCAATAGAGCGAATCCAGATCAGACCTTCCCACATCGAAGAATGATTGTTTTGATAAGCAAGCGTTGTTTGTATGGCAAGCCCATATCAAACGGCGCTTTTTACCGTTATGATCTGCACGGAGAATTAAGATGAGGATAAAGAATCTCCTTTTGATACATAGGAATAAGAAATCATACATAGGATATACGAGAAGCAGGAGTAGGCGGAGCATAAATTCGTTTTATGATGCGAATTGGGCATCTGCTCTTTTCTTGTCGATTGGTAAAAATAAACAAAGGGCAAACACGAGGAAAGTCGCATAAAAATACTTGCAAGCAGGGCGCAATATGTGTATAATGTACATAGTTAAAAAGGAGGAACAAAGAATGCCCGTAAATGTAAATCAAGATACTTGCATCGGCTGTGGTGCTTGTGTAGGCGTATGCCCGGTTGGTGCACTTTCCATGAATGATGATGGGAAATCTCAGTGCGATGAAGGTACTTGCATCGACTGCGGATCTTGCGTTTCCGCATGCCCTGTTGAAGCAATTTCACAGTAAAACCAAGCAGCGCTTGGTTTTTTTACCGCCTGTGTTATGAAAACAAAGATCTTGTAAATGAGATTCATCTGACTTTACAGAATCCAAAAACATTTTGATGAAAATATGCGATCCATCACAATCGCAATCAACCACAGACAATGCAAAATAAGGGGAACCAAACGCAAATAACCACATTAGAAACACATAGATATCATGGTTTACTTCACTCATTCTTTTGATATTAAGTTAGGAGCGATCATATGAAACAACATGCGGGATGGGCACTGCCCGATCTGAAGGCAGCACAAATACGGACAAAACAAGAGTCCCCTGTCTATCGAGAACAATTTATCTTAAATGAAGAATTGAGAGCCTTAGGAAAAGGAAAATACTATTTCTTGCGTACCTATGGCTGTCAGGCAAATGAGCGTGATGGGGAAAGCATCGCAGGCATATTGGAAATGATGGGATTTACACAGACAAAAAATGCAGAGGACGCTGATCTCATTCTATTAAATACGTGTGCAGTGCGGAAAAATGCGGAAGATAAGGCATTGGGTGAATTGGGATCCTTGAAACGCTTGTGTAAGGAAAAGCCGAATCTGATTTTCGGTATGTGCGGTTGTATGGCACAAGAGGAAGAAATCGTTCGTACCGTTGTCGAAAAATATCCCCATGTGGATCTGATTTTCGGCACCCATAACATCCATAGCCTACCGAAGCTGCTCTATCAAGTAATGATGAGTCATGAGCGCAGTATTGAGGTGTTTTCCAAGGAAGGGGAGATCGTGGAAAATCTGCCGGTGAAACGCTTTGGAGTATATAAAGCATGGGTCAATATCATGTATGGATGCGATAAGTTCTGTACTTATTGCATCGTACCGTATACAAGAGGGAAAGAGCGCTCCCGTACAATGACAGATGTGTTGAGCGAAGTTCAAACTTTAAAAAAGCAAGGCTACAAGGAAGTAACGCTATTGGGGCAAAACGTCAATTCCTATGGTAAGGATCTGCATCTTGAGGGTGGGTTTGCCCGTTTGTTGGAGGAGTGTGCCAAAACAGGAATTCCAAGGATTCGCTTTATGACTTCACATCCATGGGATTTCAGCAATGAAATGATTGAGGTGATTGCTCGCTATGACAATATTATGCCCTTTATTCATCTGCCGGTACAATCAGGCGACAATGATATATTAAAGATCATGGGGAGAAGATATACAATCGAGCAGTACAAGGCGTTGTTTGATGCGTTGCGAAACAAAATCCCGCATTGTGCATTTTCCACTGATATCATCGTCGGCTTTCCCAATGAAAGCGAAGAGCAGTTTCAGCACACTTTGGATCTGGTTGAATATTGCCATTTTGATAATGCCTATACCTTCATTTATTCCCCCCGTGAGGGAACTCCTGCCGCAAGGATGAGCGATAATGTGGCGATGGCAGTGAAGCAGGATCGCTTACAGCGTTTGAATGAAGTAGTCAACCGCCATGCAAATGAGCGAAACGCTGCTTATCTGCATCGTATCGTCAAGGTGCTGGTCGATGGTCCAAGCAAAAAGAATCCCAATATATACAGCGGCTATACGGAAACCAATAAATTGGTCAATTTTGCGAATGAGGGAGCGAAGAGCGGCGATATCATTTCTGTGCGTATTACCGCATGCAAAACATGGTCATTGGATGGAGAAGTGGTAAAGGAAAAGTGAGACATCACTTTTTTCTTTGTTTTCGAGCTTTTTTTCATGCCTTTTACGCATAAAAGTGGTATAATAAAACCAGTTGCGTCAAGAATGAAAAAAACAAAATATTTTGATCAATTACTTTGAAATATAGTTAAGAGTATGAAAGGATGGGACAATATGGATCAAGTACGCATATTTGCGCTTGGAGGCCTCGATGAAAACGGAAAAAATATGGTTGTCGTCGAAGTCAATGAAGCGATTTTTGTGATAGAAGCAGGATTAAAATTTCCTGATACGGAGCAGCAGCTGGGAGTGGAATTCATCATTCCCGATTTCTCATATCTGATTGAAAATAAAGACAGAA
>CANPNQ010000220.1 GCA_947575425.1 uncultured Erysipelotrichaceae bacterium | reverse complement strand
GGAGACACTGATCAAGGAAGGAAAGGCGCTCAAGGCCAATGATAAGGTATATGCGAACAACATGGGCAAGACGCTTGTGTTATTCCATATTGGTGAGGAGCCTTTGGAGAACGGGATGAATATTTTGGGGGCTCATGTGGATTCTCCCCGTTTGGATGTGAAGCAGGTCCCTCTGTATGAGGACAGTGAGTTGGCAATGTTAGATACCCATTATTATGGTGGCATCAAAAATTATCAGTGGGTGACTCTTCCCCTTGCGATTCACGGTGTCATTGCCAAGAAGGATGGCAGTGTGATTGATGTTTGTATCGGAGAGGATGAAAATGATCCTGTAGTCGGCATCAGTGATCTGTTAATTCATTTATCCGCTGAGCAGATGAGTAAAACCGCATCTAAGGTCATCGAGGGAGAAGATCTGAATGTAACTGTCGGCTCCATTCCTTTACAGGATGAGGAAAAGGATGCGGTAAAGGCAAATGTATTGCATATTTTGAAGGAACGCTATGATATGGAAGAGGATGACTTCCTATCCTGTGAATTAGAGGTTGTTCCTGCTGGAAAGGCAAGGGATTATGGCTTGGATCGCAGTATGGTGATGGGTTATGGTCATGATGATCGTATTTGTGCCTATACCTCTTTGCGTGCGTTGCTGGAGGAAGGCAATATCCAGCGTACCGCTGTTTGCCTGCTGGTGGATAAGGAGGAGGTCGGCAGCATCGGAGCGACCGGAATGCAATCAAAATTCTTTGAAAATACAGTCGCAGAGGTATTGGATCGAATGGGTGAGTACAGTGAATTGAAGGTACGCCGCGCACTGAAAAACAGTAAGATGCTTTCCAGTGATGTATCAGCGGCTTATGATCCCAATTATGCAAGTGTGATGGAGAAAAATAATGCGGCTTTCTTCGGAAAGGGCATCGTATTCAATAAGTATACCGGATCACGCGGAAAGGGCGGCTGTAATGATGCCAATGCGGAATATTTGGCAGCGCTTCGCGCGATCATGGATGCAGAGGGTGTATTCTTCCAGACGGCAGAGCTTGGCAAGGTAGATGCCGGCGGTGGCGGAACGATCGCTTATATTTTGGCGCAGTACGATATGGATGTCATTGACAGCGGCATCGCACTTCATAATATGCACGCTCCTTGGGAGATCGCATCTAAGGCGGATATTTATGAGGCGACTAAGGCATACAAGGCATTTTTAAAGCTTGCCAAATAGCATAGGTAAACAGGCTATGATGTGAGTATGCATTTCTTACAATGCCAAACAAAAAAGCAGAAGCTGTATTTCCTGATTAGGGAGATGCTTCTGCTTTTCTTCTGTATGCATATGGATGCTTATGCCGCTTGGTCGCTACATTCCTTGCGCAGCTTTTCCATACCGATGGCTATGCGGCGCAGAGTTTCCTCTTTACCTAGAATATGCGCTAATTCAATCGCTCCTCCGGGCGTAAATTGTTTTCCACTGATGGCAGTGCGCACCGGCCATAAAACCTGACCGTTTTTCATGTTCAACTGTGCAGGTAAGGCAAGCAATGTCTCATGAACGCTTTCCTCATCCTTCCAGTTCTCAAGCGCTTCTAAAGCACTTGCACTTGCCTCTAACGCCTGTAAGGCGATCTCATAGGTGGTTTTCATTTTCTTATGAATGTACATCACATTGTCATATTCCGGCAATTCATCGATAAAATCAACCATTTCCGGAATCTGCGTCAATATTTCCACACGTTGCTGGAGAATCTTTGAAACAGCGAATAAATCGACATCACGATGGATCGTTGCTTCATAATATGGCAGTGCCAGTTGATGGAATTTTGCCAATGGCATGGCGCGCAAATACATTCCATTCATCCATGTCAACTTATTTATGTCAAAGATGGCAGGGGATTTAGAGATGCGTTTGATATCGAATACGCGGATCAGCTCCTCTAAAGTATAGATTTCCTGCTCACTGTTCGGCGCCCATCCAAGCAATGCGATATAGTTTAAAATTGCCTGTGGCAAATAGCCCTTTGCGACAAGATCCTGAAAGGATGCATCTCCGTTGCGCTTGCTTAGCTTGTGATGCTCATCCTTCATGACCGGAGGGACATGGACATAGGTGGGAATCTCCCATCCATATGCCTTATAAATCAAATTGTATTTTGGGGTAGAGCTTAAATATTCGTTTCCCCGCACAACATGCGTGATGCCCATGGTGTGATCATCAATGATATTGGCAAAGTTATAAGTCGGGAATCCATCGCTTTTTAACAGAACGGATTCATCCAGAATATCATTGTCCACTTCAATGCGCCCGTATACCTCATCATCAAAGTAGGTAGCACCCTCATGCGCGATTGTTTGGCGAACCACATATTTCTCGCCGTTTTTTATGCGCTCTCTGGCTTCTTTTAAGGAGATGTGCTTGCAGGGATCATCGTATTTGAACGGTTTGTTAATTAACTCGCATTCCTTGCGCTGCTTTTCTACTTCTTCTTCGCTACAAAAGCAATAGTGAGCGCCGCCAAGCTCTACCAGCTGATCGGCATATTCCTTGTACATACCCAAACGCTCGGATTGAATATAAGGACCGTAATCTCCTCCGATATCCGGACCCTCATCGTGCTGTAAGCCGACATTGGCAAGGGTATCGTAGATGATATCCACAGCGCCCTCTACCTTACGTCCCTGATCGGTATCTTCTATCCTCAGTAGGAAATCACCGTCCTCGTGCTTGGCAATCAAATATTCAAACAGCGCTGTCCGCAAATTTCCGATGTGCATATAGCCGGTCGGACTAGGCGCAAACCTCGTTCTGATTTTTTTCATTTTCCATTTCCTTTCCAATATAAAATACCCATGTTATAAGCATGTATATCATACCTTAAAGTCTGCTTTAGTGCAATGCACAAAGCACAATTTTTCCAAAAAAGAGATAATCCTCTTGACAAAGATGGATAATACAAGTAAAATGTTAGCGTTGTTGAAATTGGGGTATAGCCAAGCGGTAAGGCACCAGACTCTGAATCTGGCATTTCCTTGGTTCGAATCCAAGTACCCCAGCCAAATATAAGACAAAGCCTATAACAATGGGCTTTTTTTTTAATGTTCTGCTTTGCAAC
>CANPNQ010000219.1 GCA_947575425.1 uncultured Erysipelotrichaceae bacterium | reverse complement strand
GCGATGCCTGCATCCGTTATTTTACCATCTTTTCAAAAGCATCCTTCGCCGCTGCCTGTTCTGCCCGCTTCTTGCTTGTGCCGATACCGCTTCCCAATACAATATCATCCAGCATCACATTGATTTCAAATTCCGGATGATTGCTTGGTCCCTCCATACGGACAAGATGATAGTGGACAGTTTGCCTCGTATCTGCCTGCACATATTCCTGAAGTTTGGTTTTATAGTCGATCAATGCTTCACTCTTCGGTGAGGTGATCGCCGGGGTCAGCACCTGTTCCAAAATGATGTTAACCGCATACATCCCCTGATCCAGATAGAGGGCACCGATCAATGCTTCCATCATATCCGCCAATAAGGAATCACGCTCTCTACCGCCATTGCGCTCCTCTCCTGCTCCTAACAGGAGATATTTGCCCAATCCCAGCCGGCGGTTGTATTGTGCCAAAGCTTCCTCGCAAACAAGCTGTGCTCTCAGTGTCGTCATCTTTCCTTCGCTTAACAGCGGACGCAACGCAAATAGTTTTCTGGAGGACCATAATTGTAATACCGCATCCCCCATAAATTCCAAACGCTCATTGTCCCGTTTCACCCAGCGATGCTCATTCGCATATGAGGAATGAGTCAATGCTTCCATGATCATCTGTTTGTTTTCATAACGAATGGATTGAGCGTCTAGCCAGTCAAAAATCGTATCCATAGATGTGTCCTCCTTTTTTATGCTTCTATTCTTTATCGTTTTTCATATCCTTATGAAGATGGCGCTGGATGATTGACAAGCGTATGCATCATCGCTGTCTGTTTTTGATGGATGGCTCATCTGCCGCTTGTCTCATATTTAATCCAAATAGGCGCCACTTGCGACCTGTTTATCCAAATAATGCTGTAACACAGGATAATCCTCTATGTGCTGTAATACGGATTTCGCATCCTCACGTGCAACCTCAAGAATATTCGCATCCTGTATTACATCGCCCAAAATAAAGCCGGGAACTCCGCTTTGGCGCGTTCCGAGAATATCACCGGGACCGCGCAATGTAAGATCCGCACGGGAGATCGCAAAGCCATCGCTTGTCGTCTCTAATACCTTTAAGCGCTTGAGGCTGTCTTCCTCCTTTGTCGCAGACAATAAGAAGCAATATCCTTTCTGATTGCCTCTGCCGACACGACCGCGCAGCTGATGGATCTGGGATAAACCAAAGCGATGGGCATCATAGATCACCATAATATTGGCAGTGGGAACATCTACTCCAACTTCGATCACTGTTGTGGAAACGAGGATCTGAATCCTTTGGCTCTTAAAGTCAGCCATGACCTCATCCTTTTCCTGTGGCTTCATTCCTTCATAGATCTCAGTTACATTCTTCATATTCGTCTCTTCGTTTTTTTCAATCGCCGGACATACGACATAACACTGATTGCCTTCATCCATCAACCGCAGAATGTCGCTTAATACCGGGGACATGGAAGCGGAATGAACCAGCGTTGTCGTAATGGGCATCCTTCCTTTGGGAAGCTCCTGTATTGTCGATACATCCATATCCCCATACAAGGATAAGGCAAGCGTACGGGGTATCGGTGTCGCACTCATTAAGAGAAAATCCACCTTATCGCCCTTTTCAATCAACTTACGCCGCTGCCCGACCCCAAAGCGATGCTGCTCATCCGCCACGACCATCCCAAGATCATAAAAGCTGACATCCTCCTGAAACAGCGCATGCGTGCCAACAAGGATATCGATCTCATTGCTTGCCAAGCGCCGCAATACATCCGCCTTTTCATTTGCCTTTAAAGAGGAATACAGCACTTCGACATTGACCTCAAAATCTGCAAATAAGGATCTGAGACTCTGCGCATGCTGCTTCGCCAAGATCTCCGTGGGGGCCATCAACGCCGCCTGCTTGTGTGCTAAAATACAGGCATACATACCAAATGCCGCTACAAGTGTCTTGCCGCATCCCACATCTCCCTGAAGCATCCGATACATGACCTTATCACTTGCCAGATCGCCTAATATCTCTTCAATCGCTTTGACCTGATCATCTGTCAAGGAAAACGACAAGGACTGCTTCAATTCCCAAACGTCCTCCCATGAGAATTGCTTGGCTTGTCCTTCTACAATCAATGCCTCTTTGGCCTTCATCGCCTGCATCGTCAGTTGAAAACGGAAAAACTCTTCATATTTCAAATGACGAAGCGCTTGCTTTACGCTTTCAAAATCCTTGGGATGATGAATGAAATAGAGCGCTTCCTTGCGGGAGATCAAACGATATTTCACACGATACTCCTTTGGGATAAAATCCTCCATGGTCAAACCAATCTTCTGCCAAGCCTTGTCGACATAACCTCTCATATCCTTTTGCGTGATTCCTTCCTTTATTGTATATACAGGGATCATGCCTAATTGCTCCTGCAAAGGCTTAAAATTATATTGTAAGGCAGTGACGCGATATTTTCCTTCATATCTGCCGATGATCGTAATCTTCTCATTCAGTTTGAATTGCGATACCCATGGACGATTGAACAGGGAAACATCAAATTCCCCCTCCTCACTCATCACCTTAAATTTGGTTATGGAGCGCTTTCCTCCCAGACGAACAACATGAGCTCTGGTGATGATCACACCCTCCAATGAGATCCTCCCGCCGATCTGCCATTGTGCAAAAGGCATTTGTTCAATGGAATCATAGCGAAACGGATAGTGGGTCAGCAAATCCTCTGCTTGATGGATCTCCATGCTTGCGAGAATGGCTTGTTTTTTCTCTGA
Source organism: uncultured Erysipelotrichaceae bacterium (assembly GCA_947575425.1). Taxonomy (GTDB): domain Bacteria; phylum Bacillota_I; class Bacilli_A; order Erysipelotrichales; family Erysipelotrichaceae; genus C-19. Next base: position 361 of record CANPNQ010000219.1, on the reverse strand, counting down.
AATACGCAGCTTGCTTACATCCATGAGCATCCATCCTTTCCCATATTATTATATCACGAAATGAGCGGAATGTTGGAATTGTTTGTATGAATGCCAAGTGCTTGTGTATTAGCGTATTGGCTGTTGAGAAGGGAAGCCATTTCCATGGTAATGCGTCGTTTCATGTATTCTCACGCCTTTCTTGCCATCATCCCTTGCTTTCTCATGTTATATTATCGATATCTCTTATCATCTTTTTTAGCGATCATGAGATCTCCATAAAGATAAGCATATAATTGGAAATACAATCGCGATATCAAATATTCAAAAATACACCGAAGTATCCTAAGGAAAACCGTTAATTCAATGAAGTATGAGAAAA
>CANPNQ010000218.1 GCA_947575425.1 uncultured Erysipelotrichaceae bacterium | reverse complement strand
ATATGCTTGAACTGCAGGTAAGATGTCCTGCATCGCCATGCGCACCATCGTCTGTGCTTCTATGTTCATTTTTTTCATATAGGTATCATAGAGAATTTCATCACGTGCCTTCAGCTCCGCCTCTGTAAAGATTCCATGTTTTGTAAACAAAGCAATATTATTGGGGGTAATATAATACGGGATGGCATCCGGTGTGGTAGGTAAATTTAACAAGCCTCGCTGCTTTGCCTCATCGAGCCACTCCTGTGTATAGCCATTGCCATTGAATATGATACGTTTATGCTCTGTGATTGTCTTTTTGATCAGAGCGATTAGATCCTGTTCAAAATTGTTACTCACTTCCAGAATATCCGCAAATTGACTCAATTCCTCTGCGACAATCGTATTTAAAATATAATTGGGACAGGAAATGGAAAGGGAAGATCCGGGCATGCGAAATTCAAACTTGTTACCGGTAAAAGCAAACGGAGAAGTACGATTTCGATCAGTGGTATCCTTGAGAAACTGCGGCAAGGCATCAACACCGATGGTCATAGCAGATGCGTTTGTATTGGGATAGTCGCTTTCCTTTTCCAGTGCATCCAAAATCGCTTGTAGTTCATCGCCGAGGAAGATGGAGATTACAGCCGGTGGTGCTTCATTAGCGCCCAAACGATGATCATTTCCGGCGCTTGCCACGCTCACTCTCAGTAATCCCTGATACTCATCCACCGCTTTGATGACAGCGGATAAAAACAATAGAAATCTAGCATTTTTTGCAGGTGTTTTTCCCGGCTCCAACAGATTGATTCCATTGTTTGTTGTCATCGACCAGTTGTTATGCTTGCCGCTTCCGTTAATACCTTCATAGGGTTTTTCGTGAAGCAGACAGGCGAATCCATGACGATCGGCAACCTTTTGCAGGATCTCCATAGTCAACTGATTGTGGTCAGCCGCAATGTTGGCGGTGGTAAATACCGGTGCCAATTCAAATTGAGCAGGAGCGACTTCCTTATGTTCTGTTTTTGCAAAGATTCCCAATCGCCAAAGTTCTTCATCGACATCCTTCATAAATGCAGATACACGAGGGGATATCATACCAAAATAGTGATCTTCCATCTCTTGTCCCCGCGTTGCTTTGGCACCGTATAGCGTCCTGCCGCAAAGCATCAGATCCATGCGTTTTTCATACAACGCTTTATCTACCAAAAAATACTCCTGTTCAATCCCTACCGTAGTTGAGACATGAGTGATGCCTTCCTCAGGAAATAAGGAAATGATTCGCATCGCCTGCTTGTTTATAACTTCCATGGATCGCAATAGCGGAGTCTTTTTATCTAAAGCACTGCCATCATATGAACAAAAGGCTGTAGGAATACACAGGGTATGATCCTTAATAAAGGCATAAGAGGTGGGGTCCCACATGGTATAGCCCCTTGCCTCAAAAGTTGCTCTAAGCCCACCATTGGGGAAACTGGAGGCATCCGGCTCTCCCTTAATCAATTCCTTTCCTGAAAACTCCAGAATTACATGTGAGGCATCTACAGGCGAGAGAAAGCTCTCATGCTTCTCTGCGGTAATACCGGTCATTGGCTGAAACCAATGCGTGTAATGCGTGGCGCCTAATTCCGTTGCCCAATCCTTCATGGCATTCGCAACGACATTTGCCACGCCCTCATCCAGTGCTTTTCCTTCTTCCATCGTTGCCTTGAGTTTGCGATAGATATTTTTAGGCAAGCGCTTACGCATGACTTCATCGTTAAAGACAAACTCGCCAAAATAATCGCTGATTGTTTTCATATCGCTTCTTCCTTTCTATTTTACAAAAGAAAAAGACACTGAACCTCATGTTCAGCGCCTTTGCTTTGTTCGTTGCCATTATAAACGTCTAAAAGCATTCTGTCAATCTTTTTTTTGAAAAATATATCAAATTTATGAAAATATACAATGTGTTTACACTATCTTACATTTTCTTACAAATAAGTATTGACAATTTCTTTTCAAGGATTTAAGATAGTAGGCACAGGCAAAGGCGCTTGTACATATCTGTATGTACTATGCCCTTTGCTTTTTCTTTTGAAAGGAACGTGGAAGAATGAGAGAAGGAGAAGTTAGGATCTCTGGAGGGTGTGCGATTGCCTGCATATTTCATGCCGACCGTGAGAGAGAAAATGGAAAACGGATTGTCAGAATGATGGAGAAGATGCATAATCGCTCCAACGGTCTTGGAGCCGGCTATGTTGGATATGGTATCTATCCGCAATACAAGGATGCCTACGCTTTGCATGTCATGTATGAAGACAAAACAGCTATGGATGCCTGTGAGCAGTACATAAGGGATTGTGTAGCATTGCTGCATGGGGAGACGATACCGACAAAAGAAACAACCGGCATTGATACAGCACCGCTTTTGAAACGCTATTTTGTCATGGCTGTTGATCAAAGAGATACAGATAGGGAAAAGGATCTCATGGTGGAAGTTATGTTTACGATCAACAAGCAGATAGCAGGCGCATATGTATTCTCCTGTGGTAAGAATATGGGGGTGTTTAAAGGCGTCGGTTATCCTGAGGATATCGCTGCGTTTTATCAGTTAGAGCATTATGAAGCCGACACTTGGATTGCTCACGGTCGTTATCCAACCAATACACCCGGATGGTGGGCCGGTGCTCATCCCTTTTCCATGCTGGATTTTGCCTTGGTTCATAATGGAGAGATTTCCAGCTATGAAACCAATCGTCGTTATATGGAGATGCATGGTTATCCTTGTTCATTATTAACCGATACGGAGGTCATTACCTATATGCTTGATTTCTTGATGCGCAAGCAAAAATTAAGCTTTCAGGAAAGTGTATCAATTATTGCTGCGCCGTTTTGGGAGGAGATTGAGCAAATGGATATACAAAGAAAAATGTATTACACGATGCTCAGGCGTAATTTCAGTTCGCTGTTAATCAATGGACCTTTCAGTATTATTTTAGGCAGTGAGAAAGGCATTATGGCTTGTAATGATCGATTGAAATTGCGTTCTCTATTGGTTGGCAAACGGGGGGCAACCCATTATTTGGCAAGCGAGGAGTGTGCTATACAAGCAATCACAAAGGAACTGGATGATTTATTTTCGCTTGATGGCGGTGTCGGCTTTGAAGCAA
>CANPNQ010000217.1 GCA_947575425.1 uncultured Erysipelotrichaceae bacterium | reverse complement strand
CCGCCCTGCTTCTGAAGGTACCGGAGTAATCGCAGGCGGAGCGATCCGTGCTGTGGTGGAGCTTGCCGGAATCAACGATATCCTGACGAAGTGTATCGGCAGTCGTACCCCGATCAATATGGTACGGGCAACGATGGATGCCTTGAAAAATCTGAGGACCATCGAGGAAGTATCCGCTCTCCGTGGAAAAAAACCGGAAGAAATTCGCGGTTAATAGGAGGATATAAACATGAAATTACATGAAATGAAATATACCGAGGGTGCCCGCCAGGAGCGCAAGCGTGTCGGACGCGGTCAGGGAAGCGGCAACGGTAAGACGGCAGGTAAAGGTCACAAGGGTCAAAAGGCTCGTAGCGGCGGCGGTGTTCGCTTGGGCTTTGAGGGTGGCCAGACACCGTTGGCACGTCGTTTGCCGAAGCGTGGTTTCACCAACTTCACCCGAAAGGAATACGCAATCGTCAATGTGGCAAGCCTAAATCGTTTCGAAAACGGTACTGAGGTTACACCGGAGCTGTTGATTGAAAGCGGGCTGGTCAAGAAGGAACTTGATGGAATCAAAATTTTGGGACAGGGTGAATTGGAGAAGAAGTTGAATGTAAAGGCAAACAAATTCTCTAAGAGCGCTGTCGCCGTAATTGAGCAGGCGGGCGGTACAACCGAGGTTATCTAGTATGTTTGCGACATTTGTCGGCATGCTGAAAAACAAAGAGATACGAGGTCGTATTCTCTTTACGCTTGCCATGCTGTTTGTATTTCGCTTTGGGACGACAATTACCGTACCGGGCGTAAATACTGCAGAATTATTGAGCGGCATGAATGATAATTCATTGCTTGCGATGATGAACTTGCTGGGTGGCGGAGGCTTGGAACAGCTTTCCATCTTCGCCCTCGGCGTTGGTCCTTATATCACCGCATCCATTATCATACAGTTGCTATCCATGGATGTGATCCCAGCTCTGACAGAGCTTTCTAAGGGCGGAGCCAACGGTAGAAAAATGATTGATCGCTATACGCGTTATCTGGCTGTGGTGCTTTCGTTCTTTCAGGGCTTTACCATGGTTTATTCTTTCTCTAAATCTTATCCGACCCTATTGAGCAGCGATGCTGTATTCTCACAGTGCTTCTATATTTCGACCCTGTTAACAGCAGGTTCGATGTTCCTGCTTTGGATCGGTGATCGTATTTCGATGAAGGGCATCGGAAACGGCGTTTCCATGATCATCATGGCAGGTATCGTTGCTCGCTTACCGCATCAGTTTACGACAGCGTATCAGACGCTTGTCGCATCACAGGACAGCAGTGCGATGTTCGGCGGTCTGTTAAATTTCGGGTTGTTTGTATTGTGCTATTTATTGATATTGGTATTTGTTGTGTTCATGCAGATGGCAGAGCGTAAAATTCCGATTCAATATACAAGCAGTACCGTTCAGACACGTAAGAAGGATATGACCTATCTGCCTTTGAAAATCAATTCTGCCAGTGTGATCCCCGTCATCTTTGCATCTGCGATTATGGTAGCGCCTTTGCAGATTGCCCGCTTCTTCAATGAAGAGGGTTCCGATATTCTTGTCACTATGACGAAGTATTTGGGTTTGACAACACCGATCAGTCTAACGATTTATGTCGTGCTGATTCTGATGTTCACCTTCTTCTATACGAAGCTACAGGTAGATCCGGAAAAGATCGCTGAGAATCTCGGAAAGAACGGGACCTATATTCCAGGCATCCGTCCGGGCAGTGAGACAAGGGATTATATCACTAAGGTATTGAATCGTATTACCGTATTGGGAGCGATCGGCTTGGCATTGATTGCGGTACTTCCGCATGCATTGCCGCTGTTTACATCTTTGCCTCAGTCCATGGGATTGGGTGGTACCGGCGTGATTATCGTTGTCGGTGTAGCGATGGAAACGGTAAAACAGTTGGAGGGTCAACTGACGCAAAAATCCTACCGCGGTTTTATCACACGTTAGAAGGTGAGCGATATGAATATTCTGATTATGGGAGGACCCGGTGCTGGAAAGGGTACTATGTCTGCCAAAATCGTTGAGCAATATAACGTCAACCACATCTCCACAGGAGATATCTTCCGTGAGGAGATCAGCTCGGGCAGTGCGCTTGGTCAAGAGGCAAAGACCTATATCGATCAGGGCTTGCTTGTACCCGATGAGATCACCAATGCAATGGTAAAGGATTATTTGGAGCATCTCCCGGATTTGAAAAGCGGTTATCTGTTGGATGGCTATCCGCGTACACTGGATCAGGCAAAGGCCTTTGACGCATTATCAAAGGATAGTGCTATGGCAGTGGATGTCGTGATTGCCATGGAGATTCCTTTTGCGGCGTTGGCTGAACGCATTAGCGGCAGAAGGCTGTGTAAATCCTGTGGGGCCATTTATCATATTCATGCCAATCCTTCCAAACAGGAGGGTGTGTGCGATGTCTGTGGTTCTGCGCTTTATCAGCGCAAGGATGATACTGTGGAAAGTCTTCAGGTGCGCTTGCAGGAATACACAAGGCAAACGCAGCCGGTACTTGACTTCTATGAAGCAAAAGGGCTGGTAAAGCATATCAATGCCGATCAGCCGATTGAGGCAGTCTGGGCAAGTGTTGTTGGGGCTTTAAAGGATTAGGTAAATGATCATGGCGGAGGGGTGTATGATCCAATTCGATCAAGTTCTTCACCCTTCCCATATGATTGTGAATATTCGACAAAAGATATTGGCATAGACACAGCGTGCTTTCCGCATTTTACGGGCAATCTGCTTGAGAAATACTGGACGAATAGGTATGAAATCTGATACAATATACAAAGGCAGGTTTTCGGGTTTAAAATATGCCTTTATGGGAAGTATCTAACTGATATCTTTCATATTGATAAGCAAGCGGAAATCAAACAGGAGGAACATCCATCGAATGGGTAAACAAGATGTTATTGAGATTGAAGGCGTAGTGGAAGATACTTTGCCGAATGCACAGTTTAAAGTGAAATTGGAAAACGGACACGAGATCTTGGCTCACGTTTCCGGTAAAATCCGTATGCATTACATTCGCATTTTACCGGGTGATCGTGTCACTGTGGAAATTTCACCGTATGATTTAACACGTGGGCGTATTACATTCCGACATAAATAGT
>CANPNQ010000216.1 GCA_947575425.1 uncultured Erysipelotrichaceae bacterium | reverse complement strand
GGCTTGATGTTGGGCTTTCATTTTCTGGAGAATTTCAATTATCCATTTTTCGCTTCCAGCATTACTGATTTTTGGCAAAGATGGCATATTTCCCTGTCCAGTTGGTTCCGCGATTATGTATATATCCCCTTAGGCGGCAGCCGCAATGGTGTGTATCGACAATATCGCAATATCCTCATTGTTTGGGTGCTTACAGGCATATGGCATGGAGCCGGTTGGAATTTCATGGCATGGGGCGCTTATTTTGCGCTATGGCTGATCATAGAGAAGCGTTTTCTAAAGGATTGGCTCAAAAGACATCCTCTACCGGCGCATGGATATACGTTATGCTTGATTCTGATCAGCTTTGTGATCTTTCACGCTTCAACGCTCAGGGAAGCATGGTCATTTCTAGGCAGTATGTTTGGTTTGAACCATCTTCCTTTGAGTAATCTTGAAACGATATACAATACAAGGAATGCATGCGGTGTTTTACTGGTTGCCTTATTGTTTTCCATGCCGATCATCCCCTATTTCAAGACAAGGATTCAACAGCATTCATGGCTATGTAAGATATACGCATGGAGCGAAGGGATCGTCTATCTTGCCCTATTTCTGATTTGCAGCGGCTATATCATCAATGAAACATTCCAACCGTTTCTGTATTTTCGCTTTTAAACAGGCGTTGTTCGCTCATACAACCATCCCATCATCCAAAAGTACATATATCACCCTATGGCTGATCCAAGGCGGATAGAGTCATAGGATAAACAACTACATAGGAGGCACAATGAAGGATAAACTACTCACTCTGTCATTTATGATCACCATATGCGCTATGACGCTCATTGCTGTTTTCACTCCCGATCAGACCCTCTCTGTTTCCGAGCGAAGAAAGCTGGCACAGCTCCCCGCTTGGGATCAAAAAGCATTCATGAGCAGTGAATATATGGATGAATGGGAACGATATGTAGCCGATCAGTTCCCCTTTCGTGATGCGTTTCGCAAATTAAAGGGATATATCGCGCAACAAGTATTTCAAATGAAGGATGAGGACGGTATCTTTGTATACGATCAAGCCATTTATAAGCTTCATCCCTCATTGAATGAGATCTCCATCCGCCACTTCACCACCCTGCTTAACGACATACACCAACGATATCTGAGTTCATCTCATCTCTACTTTGCGCTCATTCCGGACAAAGTTTCCTTGTTGGAGGCAAACATCCCAAAATGGGATGATGCGCAGTTAAACACATTGCTTACCCAACAACTGAAGGATGTCACATTTATCGATCTCAGCGATACCCTGACCCTCCATTCTTATTACTCCACTGATCTGCATTGGCGTCAGGAAACACTCAGCGCTGTCATGGACAAGCTCACTGCTGCCATGAACCTGCCTGATCTTCAGATGCCCACAGAGAAGCATTGTTATGACGATTTCTATGGCGCCTATTACGGTCGGATCGCTCATCATCTGAAAAAAGATACTTTGTGCTATCTCAGTAACGATGTGATTCAAGATGCGCTCGTATATGATTTTGAGAAACAGCGCAATCGAAAGGTTTATGAACAAGAGGATCTCACTCATATGGATGCTTATGATATCTTTTTGGGCGGTGCCAAACCATTGTTAATCATTGAAAACAAGCATCAGAACAATCAAAGAGAGCTGATCTTATTTCGCGATTCCTTTGGCAGTTCTCTGGCTCCTTTGCTGATTCCCTATTATGCCAAAATCACAATGATTGATTTGCGCTATCTTTCCTCCGATATGCTGGAAAAAATCACAGAGATCGATCTTGATCGTCCACAGGCAGATGTATTATTCTTGTACAGTGCCTCCATAGTAAATCAAAGCGATACGATGAAATAAGCAGAGCGTTAAAATAAGAGAGTGCTTCTAGTTCTGCTTCCCTTCATCAATAAACATTTTCTCATCACATTCTTTGGGTGAAATAAATTGATTATTTCACCCATTTATTGTATGATTTAGTGGTATGATTTGAGTGATTTTATTTCATTCGATCCCATGTATGGAAGCATTGCTTGATTTGTTTTTTATTCTTATACAGAATATAGGTAAAGTTCACATATCATACGCATAGTTGCTTGGCTGAATCAATCATCTAAAGTAGGAAAGACAATCAATCTACGATAAAATTAGGAGGAATTTCTATGATACGTGCACTTGTGCTCTTATATGATCAATTCTGTATGCATGAGATTGCCTGTACGTGTGAGCTGATTCAGGCCACAGGAGGTAATGTCCAAACCTGTGGAAAAACATGCTCCCCTATCGAAGCAGAGGAAGGCTTTCATGTACTGGCAAATCTACAAATGGATGAGGTGGATCTCTCCAAATATGATTGTTTGATATTACCCGGCATCGCCACAATGTTCGATACGCTAAAGCAGAAAGAATATGTCGATTTTCTCGCCCAATGTAAGTATTATCCCTCCCTATTGATCGCTGCGATCTCATCCTCACCGGCATTGCTTGGGGCAGCTGGATTACTGGATGGACATAATTATTGCGGCGGCTTATATGATGAGATCATCCACGATCTTCCCTTTCTTGATGAAGCGCACTTTGTGCCAACCGGACTGATTCAAGATGGCAATGTGATCACGGCAGTCGGCTATGCCTTTCGAGAGTTTGCTTATCAAATCTGCGATCACTTTCATATCAAGGTGGATCGCTCCTATTTCGGCACCTTGGCGATCTCTTGGAAGGATAAGGAAACGCACTGGCATTTGCCAAAGGAAGCCATAGCGCTATGGGAGGATACCTTAAAAGAGCTCAAAGTGATTTATCAATTTTAAAGCAAGCGCTTCGACATTCGCTGAAACAAAACGTATACATAGATAAAACAGAATGATATAAAAACAGTAAGCGAGCATACAAAACGCAAGAATCAATGAAACAAAAAAAACAACATATAAAGGATAGATCAAAACAGAATATAGGAAACCATGAGATTATGATAAAAAAGACAACCACAGGATGATACAAAGGAGGCAAATGATATGGATATTGAAACAATACTTTCTAAGCTGCCGCAGATCGATGCATTTATGAGCGCAGCGGAAATGGATGAAAGCACCTTTGCCTTGGCAAAGAAGTACCCCAAGCTTGTGTGTGTCACACAGGTAGGAGAAA
>CANPNQ010000215.1 GCA_947575425.1 uncultured Erysipelotrichaceae bacterium | reverse complement strand
TCCCGCATGCACGAATATATAATCTTCGCTTTCCAGTACATGCGGCAAGGAGGACAAAAAGGCAAATTCCTTTGCGAAGCTCTTTAAGATCTGCGCAAATGCCTCTTCATTATTTCCATCTTCACGTATCTCCACACCGCAAGCATCTGCCATTTCCCATAGCAGCATATTGCGCTTCCATGGAGCATGATGCAAATAATGACATAGACCCTTCAAATCATAGCCATTCATGATCTGTAAAGAGATCGCCTCACAATTTCCCATCACTACATCCACCAAAGCCCGCTCACTCAACTCCATAATCATGCGAAGCGTCGCCAATGATTCCTTTCCCTTTTCTACCATATCCCCCAATATAAACAGATGGTCCCACTTCTCATCATATTCGCACTTCTGTAACAGCTGCTCCAACAGCTCCTTATTCCCATGAATGTCCGATATAATGATACTTCTTTTCGCATCCCATGAGACATATTTACTTTTTACTTCCATCTTCGATCTCCCTCCGATATTGTTTTTTCGTCTCCTCATATTGGTATACAAACCATGACTCCTCGTAATTCAGGTCCTCCGCAAGACGATAATATTCCAGTGCTTTACCAAGATCTCCCTGCTTAACATAATTCCACCCCATATTCGCATAGACCCAGCCATCCTTACGCCCCAATGCGATCGCTTTTAACAAATGCTTGATCGCTTCTCCATAATTACCCAAAGCGCTCTCATGCCATGCGAGCTGTGAATACGTCAGCGCATCTCCATCCTCCAATGCAATTGACTTTCGATAAAAATGAACCGCCTCCTTGTATTTATTTAATTCGGAATAGTTCCATGCCAACTCATTGTACAGCCATGCATCCACACGTCCTAATTGTTTTACCTTCCACAAAAGATCAATCGCCTTTTGAAATTTCTCCAACTTAGCTAACATCCACGCTTTTAAGGACAATAGCTCTATGCTTTCCCCCTCCACCTTCATGCATCTCTCACAATAGTAAAGTCCTTTATCATATTCCTTTAACTGCGCATAGGTTTTGGCATAGTGATACAATACCCATGGCTGATCCTTATGAATATGATCCATCCGATCCAAGTATTGAAGCTTGCGTATCATATCCTCCTGCGTATGCGCAATCCAAGCCATTTCCTGCAAAATCCAATAAGCATCCTCACTGTTTCGCTCCAATGCTTTTTCATAATACTGGATTGCCAGCTGATAATGCTTATCTGCCTCTGCTCTATCACCGACTGCCAAGCAGGCATCTCCCAGTTCTTCACGGACACCCGTGTCATCACGTCCCCGCTTTAAGCATTCCTCCAGCAATGAAAGTGCATCCTGCTCCCTTCCGATGCGGTTATAGGCATATGCGATCTCAAAATCCCGCCAATTTGCATAAGCTTCATTTTCGATCTTTTCCAGCATTTCCACCTCGTCCTCATAACGATGCTCCTGCTTATAAAACATAGCCAAATCAAAGATGGAATCCTCATCCGGAGACAGTACATAAACCTTTTTTAAATACCGCTCGGCATTTCCCTTATCTTGCAAATCTCGATATGTAAATGCGGCTTGCGCCAATACCCAGACATTCTCAGGATCATCAAGCAATGCGTTCTCGAAATATTCGATCGCTTTTTTGTCTTCCTTTTTCTGACGGTAGGCCCAGCCGATCTCTCCGTGGATCCAAGCCTCATCGTGCCCCATTTCCAGTCCCTTTAATAAATAGGATAAAGCCTCCTCATTGCGTTCACAATGATTCAAGGCATAACCAAGCTGCGAATACATCCATGCATCTTCAGGAAAATGATAAATTCCCTTTTCCAAATAAGGAATTGCTTCCTGATGCCTGCCGATATGATTCAGTACCCACCCCATATTTGCAAAATAAAAACTATCCTCATAAGCCATCGCCTTATTTTCTTCCAATAAAACGCGCGCTTCTTCATAATGCTGTGCTTCAATCAATTCATGAAATTTATCCTTGTAGCTCATAGGTGCCCTCCTATTTTCATCATTATACAATAAATTGGATGGAAAAAAAACCAAATTGATATCCAGTTGCGGTTAAATCGTATAATGGCGAAAGAACGGCAAAAAAGCATATCGACCGCAACTCAGAATACGGTAGAAATGCCATAGACAATTTATAAAATTATGCTTCATAGGAAAGCAATCGCTATACTATTTTCTATCTTAATCCATCCAAAAAAATCAAATACAAAGTCCATTACACAATAGAAACAAATGCATTTTAGCTTCCTCACTCACATCCAAAGCTGCATTATGGTACCACTGCACCATGCGATGAGAAACAGCAGCACTGAAATGCGCACTGCCTCCGTTTTCTTAGGAACACTGCGATATAACACCATAAGCGATAACCCCGCGTTACTGATAAGACCACCCAGCAGGGATCCAAAGGATAAGGTGCCGCTGATAAAAAGCTGGGCGAGCAATACGCTGGATGCACAGTTAGGAATCAAGCCGATCAAAGCCGCAAGAAATGGCTGAAATGGAGTCTGATGGAATAAGATAAACTCCAGCCGAGTCTCTCCGAAGGTATGAATCAATATATTAATGATAAAGGTCACAACCAATACATAGGAGAATATTTTCAAAGTACGATACAAGGCCTCCCGCCAAAGGGAATGCACTTGTTCCTCCTTTTTCAAATTACAAGAGGGTTCTGCTTGTGCGGGAGCGCTAGGAACATGGGCAAAAATCCGCGGATATATGGCATCGACAACATAAGCCATGAAAATCGCAATCATCCATTTCAAGACAATGACAGCGATCAATAAATCCATATGCTCCGGATGGGCCAAAAGGATGGGAATCGCTTCATCACTTGTGGAAATGAAAACCGCAAGCAGCGTACCTAAAGAAATGAGATGATCCGCATATAGACCCACAGCGACCAAGGAAAAGCCGCACTGTGGAATAATGCCAAGGAAGGCTGCACAAATCGGAGCAAATCGCTGTAAGGATAGCATACGTCGCAATCGGAAGGAATCCTTATGCTCCAAATATTCCAATAAAAGATAAGTGAGAAATAACAGGGGTAGCATTGGCAATGTATCTTTCAGGGTATGTTCCAATATTTCAAACACTTCTCTCACCTCTTATCTTTCTTCATTTATTGTATACTCTTTAAG
>CANPNQ010000214.1 GCA_947575425.1 uncultured Erysipelotrichaceae bacterium | reverse complement strand
TTGCTGCTTATCTTATATTTGGTGGTCGGTGTCATTTGCCACATTCCGTATTTCATCTTCGCTTGTATCAAAAAAGGCAGAGAATAGGAAGGTACGCCATAGGATCTCTTTACATGTATCTATTTCAATCACACGCTTCTCTATACAAGAGAGCGTGTTTTTTTATTTGTGTTTGCCATTCTTTTGTCCACAGAGATGGAAGGAAAGCTATTTACCGCAGACGAAGCTTCACTTCCGATGAATTTGACACAATGAAAAAAGCATTTCAGATGAAGTGCTTTTTTTGATAGCATAAAAAATATTCACTGAAAAAGCAAACCGCCAGTGAAAGCAGAGCTATTCCTGTACGATATGCGCTACACATATAAAAAAAAGATAATATTTTATTATCAATTAAGAAATCTATAAAAGTATGCTTAATGAGACAATAGTATTTTAGCACAAATTTATAGGAAAATCTAGGAAAAATTGCATTTTTTCATGGTTATGCAGTTTGTCTCAAAATGTATACTTTTTTATACAAGAAAATAAAATTCGGAGGATTTGGCAAACATTACCAGTTTGTATCACCGTTTTTGTATACGAAAGCACGATCACTGACAGCGATCGAAAGGAAGTGAAGATAACAGCCGCTGTCACAAGAGATAATGGACCATGCAAAAAGGAGAGGATCATATGAAAACATGGAACAAAATAGCAGCTTGTTTCTTAACAGCTACCATCACTTTCACTGCTTTCCCTGTTCATGCTTTTGCACAGGAAGGCGAGCAAGCACCAACAGAACAATCAAAAAACTTAAATGTATGTCTCAAGGTGGGCGATGAACAAGAATATTGCAATCGTAAATTTGCCGATGCAATCAAAACGATAAAGGAAAAATATCTTGGCATTCCTACACAAATCAGATTGCAAAGCAATGTAGAGGGTACGGGTATTGTGATTCCATCCGGTGCAAAGATTACGATTGACTTTGGCGGATATTCTTATACTGTAACAAAAGCGCCTGTTGGCTCCAGTGGTACAGAAACTTTAGGATTCCAACTATTGGAGGGTTCCACCGTTACATTGAAAAACGGGACGATAACTTCTGCAAATCCGAATGTCCATATGCTCGTACAAAATTACAGCGAGCGTCTGGCTTTGGATGGAATGACAATCGATGGCAGTAATTTAGGGCTGGAGAGTGGTGCTTATACGTTATCCAACAACAATGGATATACGAAAATCCATAATTCTACCATTATTGCGAAAGAAGGAGGCTATGCCTTTGATCTCTATTATTGGCCGAAAAACGGTTATGGACAAGTCACGGTTGATGTCACTGGGAATAGCTTGATCGATGGTAATATAGAATATGGCGGCGATTCCAGCACAACCGCAGAAACGATCTATGGTGCGGCAAATTTAAGAATCAAAGATGGCGAAATAAAAGGAATTCTGAATGTGGACAGCAAATTCACCGGCAGTGAGACAAAAGCAAACATCCAGATCACCGGCGGCACATTCACTGACATAGCATCCGTAAAAGAGTATGTGAATGAACGCTATCAGTTTGATGAGAATCACAAGGTTATCATCGACAAGGAATATGACAACGGATATATACAGCTTCTTCAAGCAATAGAAGCTGCAAAGACACAGACAGACGATGCAGTATATAGCGAGGAAAGCAGAAGAAACCTGAAAAACGTAATTGATTATGTATCCGTGTATGCAAATAAGGATGCATCAAAAGCTGAAGTTGCGAATGCATCTAGCGTCTTGAAAACAGCAGTAGATTGCTTAGTAACGGTGAATATACCGGTGGAAGACAACAAAGCAGAATTAGCCGCATTAAAAACAATGATTGAAATCGGTAACAGCCTCGCTGAAAAGGAACAGCAATATGAGGCGGAAGGCTTTGCGTCTTTCACTGCTGCATTACAGCATGCGAAGGAAATCGCGGCTCTAGGCGCTGAAGCCACAAAAGAGGAGATTGCTTCTGCTAAGGAAGCATTGCTAACCGCAATCGAGGATTTGAAACCGATACAGGAACCAAGTGTTGAAGTATTGGATAAAACCGCTCTTTACACACAAATTGAAAAGGCCGAAGCATATTTGAACAATGGAAAAACATATTCAGATGCCAGTTTAGCAGCGCTGCGTGCAGCAATCGCAAGTGCCAAGCGTGCGGCAGAAATCGAAGACTTAGATATACTTGTAATGCAGGAGGTAATTGAGCGATTGAAAGCGGCATGCGAGGGATTGGAAGAAGTCTCTGTCCCAAGCCACAAGCCCACCCCAACGCCGGATGTAATTCCTGCTGCGCCGGATTCCAGCGATAGTATCATTAAACATACCGCAAGCGTTGATGGCAATATGGCATTGATTACTTTGAGTGCTTTGGCTGGCGCCTGTGCTTTTGCCGCAAGTAAAAAAAGAGAAGAAAAGGACGCATAAAGCACATACAAAGAAAGGGGAGCCTCGCTTCATAAAAGAGTGCTTTCACGATGGTTCAGTCAAATCATATAAGAAAGAATCCATAAAGATCAACATCACAAAAGGTATCCGATATCCGGATACCTTTTCCCATCTGATTTTCACAGTTACTGACTTGTCGAGGAGCCTCTGCTTTCTTCATGCGCTGTATCATCTGCCCTAGGGCCATCCTTATCCGCTATCGATGCCTGATCCTTCCTTTTCGCTTTATAAAAACTGCGGCTATCCATCGCATAGATGCGCTGTGTAAACTCCCCCTCGCTTACCTTACTCAATGCCTTTTCCAGCGTATGCATGCGAGCATCCAAATTATCGATCAAATATAAAACCTCCGCCTCCGGGATCATCGGCAATATGGGACTGCCATATTCATATACACCATGATGAGATAAAACCATGTGCCGCAGCAGAAGCGCAGTTTCCTCCTCTATCTGCAAAACTTCACAGACATGACTTAACTCTGCCTGCATGATCGATATGTGGCCTAACAACCTGCCTGCTTTCGTATATTCTGTAGCGATAGGACCGCTTAATTCACTGAGTTTTCCAATATCGTGCAGAAAACACCCTGCCATTAACAGATCCTTGTTTAACATGGGATAACACTCACAGATGGAAGCTGCCAATTTCATCATTCCAAGTACATGCGTTGCCAATCCTCCGACAAAATCATGATGATTCTTTGAAGCAGCGGGAAAATCATAAAATTTCGTTTC
>CANPNQ010000213.1 GCA_947575425.1 uncultured Erysipelotrichaceae bacterium | reverse complement strand
CTATGATATTCTATGTATTTCATGATAAATGGTTTCTTTTCCTCCATGATAATTCCATAATAATTCTCTGATCCTATCGCTATTCCCTTTCCCCTACTCCTAATCTTATTTGGTCTCATCCTTCACAAAATGTGCATAAATCACTTTGGTTGTCTTTTCAAAATCTTTATTTTCCACTCCGACGATGATATTGATCTCATCACTGCCCTGTGCGATCATTCGGATGTTGATATCATGCTTACCCAGCTCCGCAAATAATTGACCGGAAATACCGGGACGGGAGAACATATGCCTGCCAACCGTCGCAATCAAGGCAATATCGTTGATTACCTTGACCTCATCGCATTCACATTGTGCCTTAATTTCGCTTACGATATCGTAAATATTATCCTTGATATCCGCATGATTCACCACCACCGAAAAGGAATCGATCCCACTGGGGATGTGTTCAATACTGATATGATATTTTTCAAATACCGATAAGGCACGGCGAATGATTCCCACCTCATTTGACATATGATTCTTGTAGATCGCAACCACGCTGAAATCCTTGCGTCCGGCAATACCGGTGATCAGCGTATCCTGCTGGTCACTGCTCTCATCACTGAGATCCATGATCAGCGTTCCGGGATTTTCCGGCTCATTGGTATTGCGGATGTTAATCGGAATAGCTGCCTCTTTGACAGGAAAGATCGCATCCTCATGTAATACATTGGCTCCCATATAAGATAGCTCTCGTAGCTCGCTGTATGTGATCTTCTGGATTTGATGGGGCTGCTTGACAATGCGTGGATCCGCCATCAAAATACCGGAAACATCCGTCCAGTTTTCATATACATCCGCATGAACGATCTTCGCAACGATAGCACCGGTAATATCACTCCCCCCACGAGCCATTATGCGGATGGAGCCATCGGGCATCGCCCCATAGAACCCGGGAATCACAAAGTGATCGTGTGATTTTAAATGATGATCCATCATTTCCGCTGTCTTCACAAAATCCACCTTACCATCATAGGAAAAACAGATGAGATCCTTGGCATCCAGAAATGTATAACCCAAGTATTCCGCCATCAGCTTGGCGGTCAGATACTCGCCACGACTCACCAAATAATCTAACGGTATCTGCTTGCGCAAGGCATTGTGTATCACATCGAGATCCTTTTCCATCGGATAGCGCAATTTTAATTCTCGCTTGATCGCAAGGAAACGATCCTCAATCATCGAAAAGATAGTATCGCAATTCACACCGTATTTGAGATGCGCATGACACAAATATAATAGATCGGTGATCTTATGATCGTCCTGATCGCTTCTCCCTGCGGCACTCACCACCACAAAGCGACGATCATCATCAGCCGCAACGATGCCCTTAACCTTTTCAAATTGGCGCGCATTCGCCAAAGAAGAGCCGCCAAATTTAATCACCTTCATGCTTGTTCCTCCCCCGTTTGATCAAGCGCCATCATGAATGCCTGTGGATCCTTTTTCAATATCCGCTCCATCTGCTTATGAAGAAATGCTTTTTCTAACGGTTTTGTCCGTGTGTAACGACAACCCTGTGCCTCCTCGCTGTGGACGATGGCGCCATGCAATATCTCCTGTATCTCCTTATCATTTAACACACTGCGGATATAATAGGAAGACGTTAACAATTCGGGATGATAGATCAAGCTCTCATGCATGGATGGTTCGGGAAGCTTTACCTCCTGTGCCAGATCCAACAGATCCTGTACAATCGCATGTGCGGTCGGCAACTTTCCAGCCCCCTGTCCAAAAAAACGCAGATCGCCGATGGTCGTTCCATGCAGGCAGGCAAGGTTAAAATTATCCGCCACAGACGCCTCCATCAATCCCTCCTCATATAAAGTCGGTTCAATCACTGCTCCATAGTAATCCCCGCTTCTTTTCGCAGTCGCAATGAGCTTGATGTTACGGTGCTGCGCCTTGGCATAGGCAATGTCCTCCTTGCGAATATTGCGGATGCCAAAGGTTGGTATCTCTTGGAAAGGTGCGCAGTCAAAGGCAACCGATGCAGATATTTTCAATTTATTCCTGATATCATCACCATCGATATCGGCACTGGGATCCGCCTCTGCATAGCCCAAGTCTTGTGCATTTTGCAATACCTCTTGAAAGGAAGTTCCCTCCTTACTCATATGATCCAAAATGTAATTGCTTGTGCCATTGAGAATACCGTGAATCTCATCAATAGAATCGATGCGCTTGACGCTTTGAAGCTGATGGAGCCAAGGGATGCCTCCTCCACAGCTTGCCTCATATAACAGTTTTACCCCATGTGCTTTGGCACACGCATGAAATTCCTTCTCATATTGCGCAATGACTGCCTTGTTGGCTGAAACCACATGCTTGCCGGCAGAAAGCGCCTGTAAGATATAAGTATGTGCCGGTTCGATTCCTCCCATCGTTTCTACCACAACATCAATATCCTGATCATCAAGGATGCGATCGATATCATCACACATCAGCGGATGCTTATGCAGGTTTTCTTTGCGCTCCAATATATAACCCAGTTCCAGCGCTTTTACATCTGTACTGGCTTTTTTTTCTATGATCTCTCCGACTCCGCTTCCTACGGTTCCATACCCTAAAATTGCGACTTTCATTTTGAAATCCTCCTATTTATATGTTTTCTTTAAAAAAACACTTGTTTTTGAATTGCGGACATTGTATCATATTAAGCATGGAAACACAAGGGAAAAGAAAGCGGAAAATAAAAACACACAGAGAATAGAAACGGGGAAATAGAAGGAGGAAGATCAGAATGGATCAGAAAGCAAAGCAACAAATGGTTTCAGGGATATGCTATCACAGCACCCGGACACAGACGCTTCGAGCAACTCCCAAGCAAGCGATCCTCTCTGGATTGGCAGAGGATGGCGGGTTGTATGTCTATGAGGAGATTGATCAAATCAAATTACCACTGAAGGATATGATGGAAATGAATCTTTGCCAGATAGCAGAGCGGGTATTGTCTGCCTTGCTTCCGGATTTCAGTGCACAAGAGGTCACAAGCTGTGTAAAGCAG
The DNA here is from genome assembly GCA_947575425.1 of uncultured Erysipelotrichaceae bacterium. Lineage (GTDB taxonomy): Bacteria > Bacillota_I > Bacilli_A > Erysipelotrichales > Erysipelotrichaceae > C-19. The sequence goes on along the minus strand of CANPNQ010000213.1, from coordinate 152 downwards.
GCATATGAGGGATATTTCGATCATGAGGAAATCACCCCGCTTATAAAAAGCGGATCTGATATGATATTAGAGCTGTTTCATGGTCCTACCAGTGCTTTTAAGGATGTGGGATTACGCATGTTACCTCAGTTGATGACAACAGCGCTTCAGAC
>CANPNQ010000212.1 GCA_947575425.1 uncultured Erysipelotrichaceae bacterium | reverse complement strand
TGGAACTGACTTCCTTTGATCCTCTTGGCGATCATACCATACATCCTGTGAACTTCTTTCGATGAAAACGCAAGTGGCAGTGGTAGCGCTGCATACCAAAGAAAAAGAGATCATACCTTTGTTTATCGTATGGGAAAACATGGTAAAATATCCGATCGATAAGGTACTGCGCAAGGAGCGTGCCGCATCCTTGAAATATGGCGGCTTTGGGCTTCGCTACACCATTCGCATTCAGGGTCAGCTTCGCTATTTATATTATGAGCATTCCGGATGGTTTGTGGAGCCATGTAATTGATGCATAATCTTGGCGATATGAGCCATACTGAAAATAACAAAATAGATATGGAGGAATGACAATGAATCGACGAGAGGATTTGATCGAGGAATTAAACCAGTTGTTAAAGGGCACTCATATGGGAGCATTTATTTTTGAGGATCTGCGGGATAAGATCACAGCTGTTGATCTGAAGCAGGAATTTCATGCTTACTTGAAGCTGTTAAAGGAGCATGAGGACATGCTGAATAGACATATTTGCGAGTTACAGGGAGATCCGGTGGACAGCTCTGGCATTATGGGAACCTTGAGCGATATGATGAGCATGGTGAAGAATATGGTGCTCGCCAATGACAATGAGGTGATCAAGGAGGCCATCAAGTCCATCGAAATGGGTTTAAAGGCGTTGCGGGATTTTGATGATCGCCACTTTACCCTGTCAGAGCATATGCGTAAAGAGATCGACATCATGAAGGATGATTATCATTGTATTTATCATTCTTTGCATAAGCAAATGATTCTTGGGCAGTGATGCGTTCGCAAAGGAAAGCGCTGTACAAACGTAAAAAAAGGATTGTCTTTCCCATCTCCATCAAAATAACCAATTACTGTTCCTAGATATTTTATTTCCCTTTGATCGCAAAATGTGCTACACTTATCCCCGTAAAAGGAAGGGATTCTTGTGACACATAAGATCAAAGCAGTATTCTTCGATGTGGACTCGACCATGTATTTTCATGACATCCATGATTTATTACCGAAAACCAAGGCCGCCTTATGGCAGCTTCATGAACAGGGAATTTTAGTCGCAGTGGCGACCAGCAGATGCCGCAGCGAGCTAAAGAATATGCCTGCTTTTTTTCGCATGTTTCCCTTTGCGGCAGTGATCAGTGACGGAGGAGCGCTTGTGATGGAGCAAAAGACGATTGTGGAGGCACATTTTCTGCCTCATGAACTGGTGGAGCGAATCGCATCGTTTGCGAAACAACATCAGCGCACCTTTCGCTACAGCACAGTAGATGGCAATTATTTTACGGATGAGCCAAACCAAATAGACAAGGATCTCTTTTTTCAATTGTATTTGAATGTGCCGATCCAAAAACCGTATGAACAGGATGATGTACTCAATATTCTGCTATACACACGCACAGTGCAGGAGCGATCAGAATTGAAACAGCTGTTAGGGCAGACCAGTTTTGTCACACATGGAGAGGTAGTGGAGATCAATGCGGGGTCTATCGATAAAAGCAGTGGAGTGAAGGTATTGGCAGATCGGTGGGGGCTTTCAATGGCGGAGATGATGTGCTTTGGCGATGGTGCCAATGATGTGGAGATGCTGCAAGCGTGTGGGATCGGCGTAGCAATGGGAAATGGCTGTGACGCGGCAAAGCAGGCAGCGGATTATGTGACAAAGCGCATTGAGGAGGATGGGATTGATCATGCCCTGCGTCATTATGGGCTGATTGCTTGATGATATGAATGCATGGTTTTGACAATGATAAAATAGGATAATAAAGGATAGGAATAAAATCAAGGAAGGATAGAGAATCTAACCGATATGGTATATGGATGATTGTGTTTTGGTTTTTCAAGGATGCTGGAAAGCATTGGCTTGGCTAAGAAGATAAAAAGAAGGTGTGAGGATGAAGGAAATAGAGAGTGTTGCGATTATCGGATTGGGGGCAGTGGGAATCAATTTTGCGCATTGTCTGCGCAAGCATCTGCCAAAGGAGCAGGTGCGGATTGTGGCGGATCAGGAACGAATCCATCGCTATCAGAGCGAGGGTGTGTATTATAATGATATACGCTGTGATTTTGCCTATGTCAGTGATCATCAAAAAATGGAGGCAGCGGATCTTGTTATCTTTGCGACAAAGGCTTACGCCTTAGAGGATGCAATTCTTTCTATGAGCAGTCAGATTGGTAACGATACGCTGATCATGAGTGCAATCAACGGGATCACAAGTGAAACGATTTTGGCTGAGCATGTTCCTGCGGAGAATATCCTCTATACCATTGCACAGGGGATGGATGCGACCAAAACAAACAATCGGGTGATTTGTCATCATATGGGACAGCTCTGCTTTGGGGCGGTGAGTGATGCGCAGATTCCCAAGGTGATGCGCGTTGCCCGTTTTTTCGATCGCTGTGGATTTCCCTATACGATTAAGAAGGATATTCTGCATCATCAATGGGGAAAATTTATGCTCAACGTCGGTTTGAATCAGGTGGTTGCGCTTCATCGCGGCACCTATGCGAGTATTCAACAGGAGGGGGAGGCAAGAGAGATGATGATCAGTGCCATGCGCGAGGTGGTGGAGCTTTCTGCTTATGAGGGAATCCATTTAAGGGAGGAGGAGCTGGAGGAATGGCTTGCCTCCTGCGATCATTTGGATGAAAATGGAATGCCGAGTATGGCACAGGATGTTTTAGCAAAACGCCAAACCGAGGTAGAGCTTTTTGCCGGCGAGGTATGCAAAAGGGCAAAGCATTATGGGATGGCCTGTCCCATCAATGAAGCATTATATCGTGACTTAAAGGAAATAGAAGCACAGGCTGGATGATACACTCTCTCTAAAGCAGACAACAGAAAATATGAAATTTGTTTGCGAAAGAAGCGAAATCATATAGGCTTTGACATGGGATAAGCGAAGAGAAAAGAACCATCAGAGGGAAACAAGGAGGAAATGTTATGATACAGGTGACACATTTGACGAAAACATACGGACATGTGAAGGCAGTGGATGATATCAGCTTTCGTGCCCGCTCAGGGGAGATCACGATACTGCTGGGACCCAATGGCGCGGGAAAATCGACCACGATCAAAAGCATCACCAATCTGTTAAAATACGATGGCGATATCACTATCTGCGGGTATGACAATCATACGATTGAGGCAAAATCGTGCTTTGGTTACATTCCGGAAACACCGGTGCTGTA
>CANPNQ010000211.1 GCA_947575425.1 uncultured Erysipelotrichaceae bacterium | reverse complement strand
TATGATAAAGGGTGGAATAATTTCTCTGGTGAGATCGATCACATTTATATTGTGAGCATCAACACCATATGCAAAGAGGAGGATCTCAAAATCCTCGCTCTCCACATACTTATAGACACCGCATTTCCCCAGATCTACGCTGCTGTACGTCTCCAAGTCGATATGCAGTATGTTCATAGTGCTAACCTAACAGATCGTCTAGATCGTCAAAGCCATCCTCAATCTCGATGTCTGCAAACGCCATTTCGGCTGATACTCGACTGGACAGCGGTTCTCCGTCAGCGGCTTTCATTACACCGTTAAGGCCACACGCAACACCACGGTTACCGGCAGCATCATAAGGATAAAAGGATAAGTTTGCATATACGTAGCAACCACTATAAACTTGTTCATCGATCTCCTCGATAGAAGTATATTCGTGCTTACGCTCGTCTACTGCAAATGGTCTCGTTTTGCAATTAGCATTGATAAAGAATGCATTGGCATATGCCTCATCCTCCGGTCTTTCCTCATCACCATCGCGCAGTGGCAGTTTCAGTTTTGCCGGTTTCTTTCCGCCCCACTTTGTTTCTACTCCACGTTGCGTTGCCAGCTTGATCGCTGTTGCGATCTTTTCCAAAGTCTTTTTATCACCTTTGGGAATGATAAAGGATGCAGAATACTTCTTCTCCTGTCCTTCCTGAATTGCGACCGGCTCCGTTAAATGAGCGTAGCTCAGTCTTACCTTTCCCGTTGTTACCAAAATTGGTCCATTGTTTGATGCCATTGTTATTTCCTCCTTAAATGTGTTTGTTTATAATTGCACTTAGTGCATAGGCATTTTCAAAATCACAGGCATGCTCTCTTGCATATCTCTCATCGACCGGATAAAGATGATCCATATTCGTACATGCAGCAGTGTCTCCTTCGTTATACCAGACGAAGGCAGTGCCTTTCTTACGTGGATTCAGCCTTTTTACCCTGCCGATCTCCTGTTTATATCCGGGATCATAGATCACCAGCTGTCCCGCTTCTATCATCATAAGGATACCTCGATATCTTTGAATGCTTCCGCTGCTGTGATATCTTCATAGAGTTTACGCTTATCGTTTAATGGAGCAATAGCCGGTGATCCTTTCGGTCTCTCTACATGACCGGCAGAGAGGATTGCAAACTCTTTCTTTCCGACTAATTTTTCAAGATCACTGAGACTCTTTAGTTTCATAGTATCCTCATCCTCAAAGCCGTGCTCTCGCAGTTCTTGCTTCAAGCCTTCCTCCTCAATGATCTTTCTTTTTGCACTGGCCTCTACCAGCTTATAACCCTTGATCTGCTCGCCCTTCAACATTTGATCTAAAGCGTAGGTCTTAATGTCTTTGCACCACGCCTCAATTTCTTTGATATGTGGTAATAATTTAGCGATCTCCTCAAGGCTCATCGTTGCCGGATCATTATCGCCATCGATGAAAATCTGTAAATTCTTCTTTGCCCGCGCTTTACAGGTATCCTTCGCCAAGCACCACCGACATTGTTTTTCACCGGGATTAAATTCCCCCTCGCCTTTATCGGCCAGTTCAGCAGCGGGTCTTACCACTGTTTCACCCCAAGCGATTAACTCATCAACGGTGAGTTCCTCGGTGCTGATACTGTTTTTACGCGGCTGAAAGATATGTGTCTTGACCTTATTGAAGTCGTAGATCATACCATACTCATTGATTGCACCCAGTGCATATAAGCGGCATTGTGGATTTTCATATGCATCTACCGAAACCCCTGCACCATACTTAAAATCAATAATATGACAAGTACCATCCGCAATGATCACCGCATCGCCGGTTCCGGATCCATCTTTTGCCCATTCGCTGTAGTCAAGGCGTTCCTCAACAAATAACTTTGCGGTAGGATCCGCTTTTTTGGCAGTGTTGAACTGCTCGACCACATAATCACGATAGTCATCGGTATAGCCGTCCATATTCTTGTCTTCACAAGCGATTTTCTTTCGACCTTTACTTATGTACTTACGTAGTTTCTGTTCAGCGATTGCATGGGCTTGTGTTCCCTCTTCTGCTTCCAGAGAAGGTTCTTCCTTCATGCCTTGTGTTAATGCGACAGAAGGAGGACAAGCGATCCATCTCGCAGCTGCGGATGGATTAAGCTTTGCGTGTACTCCCGGCATAGCTAATCTCCCTCATGCAAGGCTTTCAGTTCAGCATAGAAAGCGCTGCGCTTATCCTCCGGAACCGTTGAGATGGCTTTCACACCGTACTTCTCAAGAAGTGCTTTCAGCCTAGGTTTGCTCATCTTTGAATCCGAGTGCGTAAATTCTGTGGCCAATTCCTTCAACTGCGTTAAAGATACAGTTCCATCTTTCTTACTTTGCTTTAATAATGCCTTAGCATTTTCTTCCACTGTTTTCCACAGTTTTGGTGGTATACCGCCATAGGTGCCATCGGTACTGTTTGTCTTTAGCAGCGCGTCTACATCACTTTTCCTATCTGCTGTAAGCAACTGATCACAAGCAGCCATCATATCCTTAAAACCTGTGAAGTAATCACCGGTTAGCGGGTCTATGCATGGATTCTTTGCGATGCTTTCGCTGATATCCATTGCCGGATCATCTGTCGGCACGATCTGTAAAGGTTCATCCTCTTTGATCAGATCAGCTACCATTTGAGCCTCTACCATAACCGGTGCTTTAACTTGGGGCATTGCAGTTGATCCACTAATCAATACTCCCAGTTCATGTAATTCACTAAAACTTCCTTCAAAACTAAACTTCATTTTTGTTTTCCTCTCTTTCTTTCCACCACTTATCTATTTGATCTCCCTGCATGCTGTCCCAATCTTCTTCTGTCATATACCGATCAGCGTCATAATCAGGATCTCTTTGCGCTAATGGATCAGGCACTACCTTCCACCTCATCCTTGTTTCTTGCCAATTTCTATCCCTGTTATTTCTTCAAAAATTCCTTTATCGAAATTTGGTATTGTTTGAATCAAGGCTTTATTTTTATCACTCATTCTTGACCACCAATTAGCACATGCTTCTTTGAAAGAATATCTTTCCAAATATCCTCCAATACACTGCCGAAAGACACTGACTTCTTTTTCCTCATCTGAATACTCAACCCATTCTGTTAAATAGAAAGGAACAGAACACAAAGCCCGATACCAATCGCATTCCAAGCATTCTTTGAACGTCATACCACTATCAATGTTAAAAATAGTTATCGTTCTTTCTTTGGTGTTGAAGAATCCCGTCGAATGACTAC
>CANPNQ010000210.1 GCA_947575425.1 uncultured Erysipelotrichaceae bacterium | reverse complement strand
ACTTCTCGATAGATCACAATCTCTTTTTCTACAAAAGAAGAATTATAATAGTCATTACCGGTAGAAGGATCATCATCCACAGTTGCACGTATCTTCACTTTACCGAAAGCATTGCCACCGTTATAGGTGATCGCACCGGTATCGGGATCAATATTGATCATACTGATATCTCCGCCCACTTTGGTATAGGTGATCTTTGTGCCGTTGGACGGTGTCGCTGTCGCCGTTTCATTCCAAACTGTTGCGGCATCAGCGATTGATTTTTTTGTCATATTAGGGTCATTGAATACAATGGTTGTGTTTGTTTTTGCGACATTCAATGTTGTACAAACTTTAGAATCAGAAGTAGCTGTCGTAGGATCTCCATTCGCATCAACTGCACTTACACAGAATTGATAAGCTCCTACCTTTAAACTGCCATTTACTAAATCAGGCGCACCGCTTTTAATTCCCACATCCAATGATGTACTGTTGGAGGCACCATTACCATTCAATCCATTTATTTCAAAGTTTTGATAACTGTTATCTCCATTACTTTCAATAGTATATGTCAAAGGCATGACACCTTGTGGATTAACTGTGATTTTACCTACTACTTGACCTGCGTTTACATTCTTACTGTATTCATAATCATTACCACTTGTCGCTCCACTTTGCGGTTGTTTGGTATATGTTAATTTATGTGGTTCAACAATTTCTAGTGGTAATAAATCCGATATCATGGAACTTTCTACCGGCAATTGGGAAGAATGATCAAATTCCTCATTGATGACTGCTAACTTATATTTTCCGACTGCTACACCTGTTAAATCTATTGAATAATCATTTGTGCCATTTAAAGTAGTGTTTCCTAATTTATAATATAAAATATCCGTTCCCGCATCATTATATAAGATAACAGACATTTTTGTATTAGTACCTGTGTTCGCATTTACGGTTACATCAATAGTACTATCTTTTAGAACTTCTTGAGTACTGACGTTTTTATATTTTATGTCTTGTAAAGTTGCCAATAAAGATGATTGAATTCTTATTTTATTCGCATTTAATTCATTGTTTTCATTCAGATTACTTGTATCAATCACATAATTATGCCAGTTACCATCGGTATAAGCTGTATTTGCCGCAAACATAACTTTTTTATGATCGATTGCACCAAACGGACGTAAATTACTTGCTCCCATGCTTCCATCATACCATTCATATACGGCATTTATTTTTTCACTTAATGGTATATTAGTACCTGTAGATGTAACAAGCATAATTGCATTTGTATCATTTTGAGGACCTTGTACTAAAGTCGTCAAATGTGAGGGCCAACCAGCTGAAATTGAAGATGCATAGTTACCTCTTTCATTTAAATAATAAGAAATACCATTTTTAAATGCTCGATCAGTCATTGATAATCCCAATACTCCACCAGTACTTATATCTGAATAAGTTGGAATATGGAAACCTTTTGTAATCAATCCAGCCTCATTTGTATTTAGTACAATTTTATTTATTTCATTATCTAATACTGTATTTGGACAAGCATAACCATAAGGTGTGTTTCTGCCTGAGCTATGCCTTACGATGGTACAACCTATCGATGAATTATATTTTCCAATATTATTCATAATCGGCTTACTGCTCATTAGCACATAATCATTCACATTATTTCCAATATCCCATACAATTTCATTATTATTATATTTTGCTAATACCACTTTCGCACCTTTTGGAATTTCAAAAGCAGGCGCTGATTGAGCATTTATGATATTTTTCATAAAGTCATTTGAGCCGACATAAGCCATAAATATACATCCTGCTATACATATTACTAGCGCCAATACTTTTTTCCACATACTTATCCCTCTCCTTCAGACACAAAAATGGCAACCCACCTGAATTGCTTTTCAAATCTATCGATACTTAACAGAGACTTTTTTTAAAAAAAATGTTCGTACCTGTTTTGCATTTTTTGATTTTTTACTTTTTATTCGTTTCAAAATCCTGAGCCCAATTATTATATGCCTTAAGCCGCTCATAATAAGGACTGTGCTGTTCCTTAAGGAAATTGTAATATGGCAATATCATTTCGTATTCCTCATGAGTCTTCTGCTCCATCTCTATATGACAGTGCGCCCATTCCCTTAACATATAATAAATATCCCTTTGTGTATATGTCCCTGTCTCATCTGTAAAAGCCGCACCCCTTATCCGATCCTCATTCACCCTATGGCGCATTTGATCATAACCAGCCACACAGGTGATCGCAACCGTTCCAGCCAGCATAACGTTTCCCAATGCATGCGGTTCATTCCGAAAGAAATTCGTATAGGATAGCTTAGGTATGTCTTTCATTAATAAAACATAATCATTGCGATACGCCAGCAACAGCATTGGCGCCAATGGCATCCACACTCGAAAATGTGCAACCTCTCCGCTTTCATTCATCTTGCGCTTTAACGCTGCTTTGGCACTAACCAAGCGACTTTTAACCGTCCCCTCCGGAATATCCAATATTCCCGCAATCTCCTTGATTGATAACTGGTGAAAATACATCAGCACCAATATCTCTCTTTGATGGATCGTCAGCTGTGATATCATTGCGATCAGCCATTCATGGCGCGATAAATGATCCACATGCTTATCTCCCGCCATATAGGAACGCTTCTCCTCTACGGGAAATGCATTTATCACATCCGGATCCCATATCGCATACTTATTTTTTCGAAAGATCTTATTACACTTGGATAGCACAATCTGAAGCATCCATTTGCGAAAATTATTTGCTTCTCTAAGCTCAAGCAATGATTTCTTAATTGTGATAAAGCTTTCCTGTACGGCATCCTGTGCATCCGCGTCACAGTTTGTGATTTTCAACGCGAAATAGTAGGCCTGTTTGTAAAAAGAACGATACAATTCATTGAATGCGGATTCATCACCCTTTTGGGCACTTTTCACCAAGTCCAATTCATAACTGTTCATAGAATACACACCCCTTGTTATTAGAGTCTTTTTATTGCAAAAAAGAACGGTCTTCGTTTCACTTTTTCAGCAAAATTCATTTATACATAAATTTTAAATTATTTTTACATAAATATTATTAATTTTAATATATTTTATTTAATAACGCAATAATTTGTTTATTTTTTATGAACAGGCAAAGAAAGACAGATTCGCAAAAGCAATGAGAAAGTGAATGAAAAACAGCACATAAAAAAGATCCCGTGGAATTTTTATCCACAAGGATCTTTTTGCACTTCATCAT
>CANPNQ010000209.1 GCA_947575425.1 uncultured Erysipelotrichaceae bacterium | reverse complement strand
CACAGCGCTTTCAATATATGGATGAAGTGTATGAAAGCATGACGTTAAAGGAAAATGGGGTAAGCCGACTGCCCATTCGATTTATCAATGAGGATGGCGCAACCAGTACGCCGACGAGAATCTCGATTAAGATCGATACCCACGCGCCGATGATCACCGCGATTTCAGAGCGTGAGGCGGCCGATAGTGAATGGAAGAAGATGATTGATCGCTTGACCTTTCAACAAAGCTTTGGCACAGGGAAAATCGCTACCATCCATGCCAGTGATCTGTTAATGAACGAGGATATTTCCACAAGCGGAATATCACTGATCAATTATCGCGTTTATCGTATGGATGGAGAGGAAGCATCGCTGATCCAAGAGGGCGCGCAAACAGGGGAAGATCAAATTCGCGTAAATATTGCGGATAGCGGAATCCATAAGATCTGTGCCAATGCTGTGGATTATGCGGGACATCAGGGGGAGGAAAGCTGTCAGCTGATGGATGGACAGGCGGAAGTGGTATCGATTCGCGCAGATAATTCCGGCATGGTATTATCCGGCAGCACATTACAGTCCACTGATCGTTTTACCATCCATGATGTCAATGCGCAAGAGCGCAAACAGGTTGCCGATTTGCTTGGCATCCGTGCGGAGGATCCCGCTTTGGTCGGCTATCATTTAGAATGGGATGGGAAAGCGACAGATGCGGAGTTGTTGCATGCCAGCATTCCGATCAGCGCAAAGCAGTCACAGCCTGTATTGTGGTATCAGAAACAAGAGGATGGCACATTGGTTCAACTGGAAGCGCAAAAAGAAAAGGATGCATATGTATTACAATTACAGTCACTTCGTGATATTTATTATGTGGAAAGAGGAAGTGTACAGTACAATGAAGACTTGCGACTGGATCAAAACAAGCTGATGGTCTCTGAGATAGCGCATGTGGCAGACAGCGATACAAGGGTGGCATTAAGACCTATAAGCTTGATGGTAAGCAATGCGGATATCGTTTTGGTGTTAAGCGGTAGTGTGGTGGCGGTATGTGTATTGATCCTCTTGCTTAGTGGCAGTAAAAACCGTGAAGATGATTATGAGTAAGCGATAGTGTTATCGCTTTTCTTTTGCTTGATCATCCAATGGTTTGATTTGCTTATGTAGGTGGTTTACCAGAGGATGTATATGAAGTATGCGCTATTGTTGGGTATCGCATGGGCGAGGGGAATCTTTCAATGCGCATCTGATTGGGGAAAGGTGATCGCTTCATCAGCGCGTTCCTCCAACTGCTGCAATAGCTCCTTTTGAAGCAGTTTGCGCTGGTCGCACATCAGAAAATGCTCACGGAAACTATAATAGTCATAGCGAGATACGATCAGATGATCAATCACTTTGATTCCCAGTATATTCCCGCTTTCTTCTAAAACCTGTGCGCTTTCCTTGTCCGATTCACTGGGGATTAAGCATCCGCTTGGATGATTGTGGGCGCAGATGATTTTACTGCTTCCATAGCGCAGAGCTTCGCTGAATACCTCACGAGGATTGGCAAAGCTTTTGGATGTGGTACCGATAAACAGGTCCTTGTATCCCAGCATTTGAGAGCGCTGATCGAGAAAGACAACGACAAAATGCTCTTGTTCTTCATGCCCGATGTGATTCATCAGCCAATCACCAACCAACTCAGGTTCCCTCTCTGATTGGTATTGCTTCCACATTCGTTCACAAGAGATCCGCTTGGTCAATTCAAAGCAGGCAAGAAGCTGTGTCGCTTTGGCTGTTTTAATGCCCTTGATCTTCATCATTTCATCTAAACGCAGATCCATGAGTGAAATCAAATCCTGTTTCAAATGAAGAATCTCATCAGCCAGCTCCAATACGGATTTATCTCTTGTTCCGCTGCGCAGCAATATTGCCACCAATTCCCGATTGGATAATCGCTCCATCCCTTCCTTGACAGCCTTTTCACGTGGCCTCTCCAGTTTGTTCATTTCCTTTACTTTCATCATTCATCATCTCCAATACTGTTTCCATATCCTTTTGGCGGAAAGCATTCAGTGGGGCATCATCATTTCCGATCCATTGCTTTTCAATGTAGGGAAAGCCTTGTTTTTCCAAAGCATCTCCATTGGCCTTGGCGGATTCTTGATCATCACTGATTCCGCAGATTACCGCGTGCAGCTCCTCATGCATCAAAATATAGCCATCTATCTCATGTTCAGCCAACTGCGCAATCATCGCTTGGGCATTTTCTTCGCTTTTGTATAAGCCTACCTGATTGTAATAAAAGTGTGTGGTCGCTGTAGTTTGATCCAAGAAGACATAAAACAGTCCATAGTATACAAGCGCAAATATCGCAGAAAACAACAATCCGAAAAAATAGATCAGCTTACGATTTTCCATATGATCACCTCTGTTTCAGTATATGTGATAATCATATGTGTTTGGACAAAAGCCATTCGACAGATTTCCCCTATATATATTTATACACGCCAAAAATGAAAAACCCCAAAATTTCTTCTTTTTTTTTTGAAAAAACATGATATGATTATGAGGATTGACAGGAAGGTTGTAGAAATGATGAGGAAACAGAGGTTCCAATGGTTCGTTTTATTGCTTCTATGCGGCATATGGTTGATGGGGTGTGAAAACAGACAGCCAATACAGCGTGTGGTTTCCATCAGTGACACGACAAAGCAATTTCTTCATGCGCTGCGAATACAGGATGGGTTGACGATGGCAGATCTAACCGTCGATCAGGAGGGCTTTGATTTTACGATCAGTGAGGGCGATGCACAGGCGATCGGAATGGTACAGGAACAGGCAATGCGCTTTTATAAACAGATTTTGCAGTTTGAATACAGTCTTGGAGCTGAAACCGTCAATGAAGATCATGCGCAGATCAAAGCATATATTAATGCCTATGATATTGATACGATTCTAAAGGAAACGGTATCTGCAAATCAGGAGGCATTTGCGTCTATTTATGAAGAAAATATCAGTGAGGAAGAAAAGAATACAAAGGTAGCGGATATTTTGATTCAGGCATTCACAAGCAGGGAAAGGACATATCAGTTTGAAGTGACATTTCATTTGCAGCTGATTGATGGCGTATGGCTGATTGAAAATGAGGATGCGATGACATTTATGAATACACTATTTTCTCAGCCAAAGGAAGAAGACTGAGACAGTTGCATCGATATTTGCGGATAATTCTGATTTTATGATTGACAAACATTAAAAAATAAGTACAATATAAGAGGTAACTTCTTTGGAGTCTTGTCCGAGTGGTTTA
>CANPNQ010000208.1 GCA_947575425.1 uncultured Erysipelotrichaceae bacterium | reverse complement strand
GCGACGCTGTGTGGAACCTCCTCCTCGGTTTTATAGAGTACCTTTTCCCTGATAATTTCTCCGATTTGGAAATTTTCATCGTGATCGGTAATCATCGTATCGGGAAAATAGTTGACTCCTTTTGGCATATAGGATCTAGTTACTGCCAACAATTCATCAATATTGGTCTCCTTAAGGGCAGATAAAGGGACGATCTGGGCAAAATCAAAGCGTGCTTGCCATTCGATTAACAACTTTAATAATGCCTCCTTGCTTAACAGATCAATTTTATTCACAAGCAAAAAGATTGGTGCCTTTTGCTCCTGAAGTCTTGAGAGCAAAAACGAATCTCCTTTGCCAAAGGGCTTGGATGCATCGATGATCCAATAGATCACATCCGCCTCGATCAGCGCCTGATAAGCGCTGCGATTCAAATTCTTTCCCAGCTGATGATGCGGCTTATGGATACCCGGTGTATCGATAAAGACGAGTTGCCCTTGCGCATCGCTCAAAATTCCCATCACATTGTCTCTGGTCGTCTGTGCTTTTGGTGAGGTGATGGCAATTTTCTCATGCAGGATCGCATTGACCAATGTGCTTTTCCCGGCATTGGGACGTCCGATCACAGCGATAAATCCGCTTTTACTCATGATCCAGATCCTCTTGAGAAAAGGACATCGGAAGCAATGTTGCGATATTGGTTTCCATTTCTTCTTTTCCATTGCTTAAATAGATCGGCGTATCTGCCTGCACCAGTTCGCTTAGCACCTGCCGGCAGGCACCGCAAGGAGTAGCAATGCACTCTCCATCACTCACAATCGCAATCGCCTTGATATCCTGCTTGCGCATCCCATTGGAATAGGCGGCAAAGAGCGCATTGCGCTCGGCACAACTGGTCACCCCATATGCCGCATTTTCAATGTTTGCGCCTATATACATCGCTTTGTTTCTACAAAGTACGCATGCTCCGACATGATAATGGGAATAGGGTGCATAGGCATGCTTCATCGCGTGAAACGCCTGTTCTAGCAATTCCTTTTTTTCTTCCGTATTCATAACAGCTTTCCTCCGATCACATAAATACCGACAAGTGCCGCAAGCACACTGATAAGCAGTACAGCCGCCGCACTGTAATCCTTGATTTTTTTTGCCCGCACATCATATTGCGGATAACAGGAATCACACAGTTCCTCCAAAGCCGAGTTGATGAATTCTGCACTCAGTACCAACAGGATCATCGCCAATACCGCAAGCCACTCTACAAGGGAGAGCGACAGGCATAAACATACGCATATCACCAACATCCCAATACTAATCTGAAGAAGAATGCTGCGATCATGGCATATACCATCCCATAAGCCTGAAAATGCATGGCGAAATTTATTGATGTACTTTTTTAGGAACGATCTCATCCAATATCACATCCTGTAATTGAAACATCTCTGTTTCCTCTGCCTCATTCCCATGGTCATATCCAAACAGATGCAGTAAGCCATGGGTAAATAGAAAACAGACCTCACGGCGCAGGCTGTGTCCATAATCCCTCGCCTGATTCACCACTGCCTCTATATTGATAAAGATATCGCCCAACTCCTCACTGCCTTCCATCTGTTCATACGCATCATCACTATCACATAAGGCAAAGCTGATCACATCGGTAGGACGATCCACACCACGATACGTAAGATTGATCTCATGAATGGCATCTGCCTGTACAAAAATCAAAGACACGCTTTTTTCCTGACTGATATGCAATATGTGTTCACAGCGCATAGCGATCGCTTCAAAATCTTTACGATAGCGCATCCACCGTGCTTCTTTGCTTTGATTGACAATGTTGATTTCCATAATCTGCTCCTTTTACCGTTATCTTTCGCAATGATGCTTTTCTTTGTACCTTTTCCTATTGTATACTGATATATTTTCCCTAACATCTTTTTCTATATCTATTTATTTTTTTAACAACTCTTTGTCCTTCCTTTCCTCTTTCTATTTTCTTTTTCCCATCCTTCTTCATCTAGTGGCTAGAAACTCATATATCTCTATCATATTTATATCATCTTACTTATATCATCTTATCCATATCCTTCATCTGATCAATCATCTTATCTTAATCTGAATTTTTCTTTCATATCTATCACTTTTCTATCTACTTGTATTACTGTGTTTTTCAGCCTATCCCATTCGCTTAATCCCCTATAGTCCATTTCCTATTATATTGCTATCTATCCTTTCTTTTATTGTCCTGTGCAATTCCTTATCGTATAGATAAGTTCCCTCCTCTTTTCGCTTCTATAAGATGTTTCTAAGAAGATCATGTTCACATGCCCTTTTATATGACATCCTATATTATGACATTCTTCTGAGCACTTATAAAAAAATATATATGTTAGATACGCAAACAGGAAACTGTACTTCATCAAAACGGAAAATGACCGGTAGGAAAGCGCCTCAACAAAGTGAGCGCACTCTTTATTTTCGCATCTCTCTCCTATCAAAAGCAGTTACATACAGGAGGCTTTTTATGTAAATCCTTGGAAAAACAATATACAGGTTGTCATTTTTCTGTTACAATAAAGGTGTTTCTTATGAGGAGGAAAGACTATGCTTTTCTTTGCGACACAATCTATATCCGAAGTGAGCATTCGCTGGGATTTTATCATTGGCGGCTTGGCCCTTTTCCTGTTTGGCATCGAATTTATGGGAGATGGTCTAAAAAGCATCGCCGGAAGTAAACTACGTGATTATGGAAAGGAATGTTAGTCGGTATGATCTTGACGGTTGTCATACAGTCATCGTCCGCCACCAGTGCGATTGCAATCAGCTTCGTACGTGCTGGTCTGATGACACTGGAACAATCGGTCGGTATTATCATCGGCGCCAATATTGGTACGACTGTCACCTCATTTTTGATCGGTTTGAAGGTAGAGGCACTGGCTTTATATTTTGTCTTTCTTGGCGTGCTGATCTTTATGTTTGGAAAGCGAAAAAAAGTCACCTATGCCGGTCAGATTCTACTTGGCTTTGGTATGCTGTTCTTCGGCTTGCGGCTGATGGGGGATGAATTGTCCATGCTGGGACACACAGAAGCATTTGCTGCTTTGGCTACCGCAATGGCAGATCATCCGTTACTCGGGATAATCACCGGGATCATTATGACTGCTTTGGTTCAGTCCTCCAGCGCAATGATCGGTATCGTGCAGAAAATCTATGAGGCTGGCGGACTGACGTTGACTGCGGCTTTGCCCTTGGTGTTTGGTTCCAACATCGGTACGACCATCACTGCAATCATTGCCAGTATCG
>CANPNQ010000207.1 GCA_947575425.1 uncultured Erysipelotrichaceae bacterium | reverse complement strand
TGTAGCAGTGATGATCTTATAAGCCTGTTTTGCATCCTCATCGCCTTTATTCCCTAAATATTGAAAAAAACCAGCCGAACCCAAATTGTACTGTGCGACTGCTTCATCATAACGCTTTTTTGCACTCTCTGCGGTTTCTTCGCCATGTGCACGCAGCGGCATACCAACGCTTGTGATCGCAGTTGCTAAGGTCAAACATAATAAACTTTTCTTCATCCTTCTTCGCTCCTTCTTTTTAACGATAAAAAACAAATCACATTAAAACACTTCAATCACAATTCTCCATATTCTTTCATGAAAACGATGTATTTTGTCCGTTCATATTATATACTACCCCTCATAAAGCAACAGTTTCACCTATCACTTATAAGGAAAACCAAAGCTGTTCTACCCCTTATGAAGTTGCTCCTTGGCGATATTCAAACGATAAAATTTCTCGCAGAGATTCGTGACAAAATTGGGATGATTGCGCTGATAACTGCGGACAAATAACAGCGTAATTACAATTCCTCCCACAAATGCACAAAGCATATCGGTGATCGAATCATGCACTCCTTGCGAATAGTGATTGATACAATCATTATCAAAGAATATCAACATCGCATATTCGAAAAATTCCCAGCATACCGCAATCGCCAGATTCAGCGCATTGATAAAAAGCAGAAACAGATAATAATCCTCACGATTCTCTATATGAGATACCTTTTTGATTATCATAAATACGATGGCAGAAACGATTGTAAAGATCAAGCCGCTGGAAAAATGCACGACCTTATCGAATCCCAGCAAAGAGTATCCATGGAAACAAGAGCCGATCAGCGAAGCAAAAAACACAAATACGACATTACAGATATAAACCTCATATACGATCCGAAAACGAAACAGTTTGAAGACCAAAGGTACAATGAGCGGCGTGAGGCAGGCAACCACTCCCATACCCAACGCATTGAGATCATGGTAGTGTGCATTGCGATAAAAACCATAAATCAAAGTGATGAGATAAATGATACACACGCCATACCATACTTTTTTTAATGTTTGTTCCCGTTTAACCACGATGCTTCACATCCTCCAACATGGATAATTTCAGATCCAACAGATTCTTGCTGAGATCCACATAGTATACCTGAGGATATTCAAAACGCAGGATCTCATCCCACAAACGATCAAATTCCTGTTCGCTATATTCACGGATCTGTTCCAGATCAGGCACATCATAGACAAGCCTTCCATCCACAAAAATAGGCTCCAGCAGATCTTTCACCTCATAACTTCCTTTTGGCAGTGTTTTGTTTTTCCATGAATTCATCTGATGATAGATCGTTAGATCTTGATCGGGATCTATCACTTCATCATACAACGTCATGAGATCTCCTACTGCCTTATTGGTTGCCTTGTCATAGAGACGGTACAGATTCTTAAAACCGGGATTTGTCACTTTCTCCACATTCTCCGACACTTTGATCTTAGGAATCATCGTATCGCCTTCCCATACCGAGGACAACTTATACACACCGCCAAATACCGGTGTACTCTTACTGCATACAAGATTCTCTCCCACCCCCATACTGCTGATTTGGGCACCTTGGGAAATCAACGATTGGATCAGATATTCATCTAAGGAATTGGAAACGACAATATGGGTGGACTCCATACCGTTTTCATCCAGTTGCCTGCGAATCTGCTTCGATAAATATGCCATATCTCCAGAATCAATGCGTACCCCAGCCAAATGATAACCGTTGGGCTCTAAATATTCCTTTGCTACGCGAATCGCATTGGGTAAGCCGCTGCGCAGGGTATCATAGGTATCAAGTAATACAGTACACTTATCAGGATACGTCTTGGCATAAACCAAAAAGGCATCGTATTCACTGTCAAAGGACTGTACAAAGGAATGCGCCATCGTACCCAATACGGGAATAGAGAATTGTCTTCCCGCATAGGTGGTTGCTGTACCTGCCGCACCACCGATATATGCTGCTCGCGCGCCGAAATTAGCCGCATCGAAATTATGCGCACGACGGGCACCAAACTCCATGATCGCCCTCCCCTGAGCCGCCTTCACGATACGCTTTGCCTTTGTTGCGATGAGCGTCTGATGATTGATGACCAAAAGCATCGCTGTTTCAATGATCTGTGCCTCAATGAGCTTCGCCTTTACCCGAATGAGCGGTTCATAAGGGAAAACCGGAGTCCCCTCCTTGATCGCATACAGATCGCCGGTAAAAATAAAGTGACGCAGATAATCCAAAAACGCCTCGCTAAACATGTGCAAAGAACGTAAATAAGCGATATCCTCATCATTAAAATGCAAGTTTTGAATATAGCCGATGATCTCCTCCAAACCCGCAAATACCGCATAACCGCCATCATCGGGATTCTTGCGGTAGAATAAATCAAACGTAACGATTTTATCCTTTTCGGCACTGTTAAAATAACACTGACTCATTGTCAGCTCATAGAAATCCATGCACAAGCTCAAATTGCGTGCATCGCGAAAATCATATTTATCATCATAGTTTTCCATGAAAATCACTCCTCAATCGCCGAAACAACTGCGATACCGTTTGCCCTCATATGATGGAAAGCGAATGCATTCTCCTGATATGCATCATGTTCCCCATCTATATGATAGGTATCTACACAATTTATCGGAATGATCACCCGCATTGATTCCTTGTTGTGTTCATTCAACCATGCATTGAGGCATAAGGCAAACTGTAAGATACAGATATCCGTGCAGCACCCCGTAATGATGATGTCTTGATAACGATGGATCTCCTCATTTAAAAATACGCTCATATCCCCGCAAGTGAATGCATTGGTACTGTTTTTATGAAACAGCGTCTCTACATATGGCTCTAACTCCGCTATGACTTCACTCTCGCTGGTGCCGATCACACAATGGGCAGGATAAGAGATAAACTCTCTTGTTTTGGGTGGATGTGCATCGGCGATAAAAATGCGTCGGCAATCCAGTTTTTGCAACAGCGTTTGAATGGGTACGGTACAGTCCATGATTGCCTCATCATGTAAGGCTCCTTCCTTCAAAAAACCGTTGATCATATCCACCACAAACACAATCGGATCATGAAGCTCACTTAATTTTATTGGCTTTATCGACAGATCATGTACTCTTGCCATCGTATTACCTCCTTGTAATGCAAATATACATCTTTTTCATATCCGCTTTCTATGAAATATTATAACCTTTTTTTGACAACTTGCAATGAGAAAACATAAGAATAGAAAGGAAAAAACAGAAATAAAAGGAAAGGGCCATCACCGCGATA
>CANPNQ010000206.1 GCA_947575425.1 uncultured Erysipelotrichaceae bacterium | reverse complement strand
AATGATCAAGGCGTCGATATGCAGTTCTGGTTTGACTTTACAAGAACAGGATATGATCGTTCCACCGGGAAGGCTACATATAAAGTAACCTCACGGTACTATTTCAGTGCTCATGCATGGTTATCTACAGATGAGCTTTATGTGAATGGGAGCTATGTGGGATCCTTTTCCTCACACAATGGTAGTGTTAATGCCGGATATGGATCCCGTTCTGAGAGTTTTACCGTAACACTTAACGAGGGTGATAATAAGATCAAGACTACCGGAATTGATGGTACAGGAGGAAATACCGCCAAAACGGTACACATTCCGAAATTCAGAGAGTATACAGTAACCTTTAAAGATCATGACGGTACAACATTAAAAACACAAACAGTACAAAGTAATGACAACAATTACTGTGCTACTGCTCCCAGTGATCCTACACGAACAGGCTATCATTTTACTGAATGGAATCGCGGCTATTGTAACTTCACATCAAATATCACAGTCACGGCACAATATGATCCTAATACATATTCTGTTAAATATAACGGTAACGGATCTACATCCGGATCGGTATCCAATAGTAGTCATACGTATGATGTCGCAAAGAAACTGAATGATAACAAGTATACAAAAACAGGATATCAGTATACCGGATGGAATACCAAAGCAGATGGCAGCGGTACCTCATACAGCGATGAGCAATCGGTAAAGAATTTGACCACTAAAAATGGTGGTACAGTCAATCTATATGCGCAATGGATCCCCAATACGTACACTGTGTATTATAACGGCAATGGCTATTCATCTGGATCTATGTCCAGCAGCACGCATACGTATGATGCAGCAAAAAAGCTGAATGCCAATGGGTATATACGCACCGGCTATAAATTCATTGAATGGCGCACAAATGCAGAAGGCAGCGGCACTTCCTATAGCGATGAGCAATCGGTGAAGAATCTGACCAGTATCGATGGTGGTACGGTAACGCTGTATGCAAAATGGGATAAAGCCCCATCAATTACAGCTGGAGATCAATCGTTTTATGAAAATGAGATAACATCGGAGCAATGGGAAAACCTCCGCATGAAAGGTGTATCAGCTTCGGATCAGGAGGATGGTAGTCTTACAGGGAAAATCAAAATCACATCAGATCATGTGAATCCTGCTGCACCGGGAACCTATGAGATAACCTATGAAGTAACAGACAGCGTCGGACAGACTGTTTCCAAGATCGTTACCGTTACAATCAAAAAGAACGATCCTCCGGTGATTAACGCAAAGGATAAGACCTTCTATGAAAATGAATACACACAAAATGAATGGGAATCAAAGTTGCGCATGGATGGAGTGAGCGCTTCCGATACTGAAGATGGTAATATCACCAATAAGATTAAAGTGATCTATGATGACGTGGAAATGGACAAGGTTGGCGCTCATAAGGTGATATATGAGGTAAGCGATGCTTATGGTAAGAAAGTGCAAAAGGCAATTACTGTTATGATCATCTATAATAACCCTCCGAAAATCACTGCAGAAAGCAAGATCTTTTATGAAAATGAAATAACTTTGGATGAGTGGAAAAGGGAAGTATGGAAGGATGTTAGTGCTGAGGATGAAGAAGATGGAATCTTGACAGATCAGATCAAGATCATCAAAGATGATGTAGATCCCACAACACCGGGAGCCTATGAGGTCATTTATGAAGTTACAGATTCCCTTGGAAAAATTACACAGAAAGAGATCGATGTTACCATTCTGGAGAATTGGGAACCAGTTCTTCAGATTTTTGCCAGCTCAAAGAGATTCATTGAGGGTCAGTACAGCGATGATGAGTGGGAGAGCGAGATCCGAATGATTGGAGTGTCCGCCCATGATCGAGAGGATGCAGATCTCACAGATCAGATCGTGATTAAAAGTGATAGTACGATCCCGTCCAAGCATGGTCACTATGAGGTCACATATAAAGTCGCTGATCGATGGGGTAAGACGGCAGAAAAGACGGTGCGTGTCATCGTGGAACCCAATAAAGCGCCTGAGATCTTCGCATACGATAAGTATTTTGATGTTACAGATCCGATCAATGCCAAGGAACTGCTGAAAAACGTAACTGCGATTGATGATCGTGATGGCGATATCAGCGAGGATGTGGAGATCATTTATACGGATGTAATGGAAGGGAAGCCCGGAACGTATCATGTCAGTTATGAGGTAACGGATTCATTGGGCAAGACCGCTCAAAAGACAATAAATGTGTATATCAACGATAAAATACTAATCCCCCCTACACCTCCATTTCCTGTTGACAAAGAAGCATTGACCATATGGAATGGCCGACAACTGGCGCAAGTCCATATAACAAAACTGATGGAGAAATCTGAAATAATTGATGATTTCAGTGTGTATAAAAATGTCATGTTCGGCATGTATGCTGCAGAGGATATTATTTACAAGGGTGATATCATTCTAAAAAAGGATAGCCTGATCGGAATTTCAAAGGTTGACAAGCAAGGAAATATTAATGTCGTGATATATCATGCGGGCAAATATTATGTTCAGGAATTATCTACAGATGAAAACTATCAGTTAGATACAAACAAGTATTACTTTGATTTTATATACGAGCAGTCAGGAGGTAGATAAGTATGCTTACAAAAAAACAGTTCAAAGAATTTCAGATTGCGATAAATCATGGCTTGGATCCTAAAGAATTCCCGGACACGCTGAATGATATGCAAATGCATGAGAAAAGACTTGCCTTAGAAAATGGCATGGATGTCTCTCTCTTTACACCCGATGTATCAGCAGATAAAATGCGCTTGATTCGGCAACTAATGGAAATGGATGCACCAGTGAATCCATCATTGGTTCATAATTATGATGAAGATCAATTACGAGAGATCAAATTGGGAGTGAAATACAACTTAAATACAGAGTTGTATAGTTTCCCTTTTTTATCGGCCTCGCAAATGCGATCTATGCGATTGCGCATGATGGCAACTAATTTATTGCATCATATAAAAATCACAGCAACCGAATTTTTGCGCAGATTGGAAGATAAAATCATTGGCGGATCTTCTGCAGCGGTGACGAATCAAGAGAGGCAAATTGCAGCTCTTGTCACCTTGTTGAAGCAGGTAGATTTATCGGACAAGAATACGATTGATGATGTCTTAGAAGCAGTGAAGTCAGTATTTGATTCTGTCAATGAAATTGATCCGGAACAAGATATTTTATCAGAAGAACCAAAGCAGAGCATAAGCGCAAAAGTGAATGGTGTGGAAGCGGATATTCTTAATGTTTATCGGTTTTCTAAAGAT
>CANPNQ010000205.1 GCA_947575425.1 uncultured Erysipelotrichaceae bacterium | reverse complement strand
AGCAATCTGATCAATTTAACGATCATATATATGGTGGATGAAGCAAATGAGCGCAATTTCTATCTCTATGATGAAATCACCAAGAGCATCATATCGATTTTCAAGCCGATCGCTTTGCTTGGTAAAAATGTATTCATTATCGATATACCTAGTGAAATGCATGAGCGAAGCGGAATGAAATACGGTGAGGTTACAGTGGATGAGCAGAAATTCATGGGCTGGAGTTTTGAAGATCCGGCGTTTGCGAACTATACACTGTTGTATATGATGGATGAAAAGGGAAACAAGCAGTATTATCTGTATGAAAGCACTGAAAATACATTGCAGTTATACAGCGGACAGGCAGCATTGTCACAAGATCGCTATGAGGAATTGGCAAAGGACAGGGAACGCCGCGGCTTCCTGATTCTAGGATTAGGTGCGACCAATGCATTAACTTTCATCCTGTTGTTAATCGTATTTTTGAAAAAGCGCAAGCCGAAAAAAAGCAAGGTCGTGGTGCAGCCAAAGACAAAGTCTCATGAGCAGCATCGGGATCAGACGATGAACGCTTATGATAGTGCAGCCGAGGAGGAGATCATTCCCTTCGATGCATGGAAATATGAAGATCCGATACGAGATCAGGGCATTCATATCCAGCCATATGAAAATGAATCGCATTTGTTTGATCAGCACGATGAGACAATAAACGAGTAATCATGACAGAAAATGATTACTCTTTTTTAAATCACTGATCATGATGATCAGAATATGATAGGTGAAAAACACAAAAAAAAGCTTTCTTTTCTTATTTAGGTGTTTTTAAAGTCCGTAAATTATGGTATGATAATAGAGATGAAATGTAAAGTAAGGGGGTTAACCTTATGGAACGCAAACAAATATTTGCCGCATTGGAAATTGCTGACCATGAAGTACGACTTGTCGTAGGTGAATTCCATGAGACAAGATTCAATATTCTGCGTGTTGAGCGAGTCAAAAGCAGCGGCGTTGTCAATAAGAAAATCGTAGACGAACGCAATGTGGTAAACGCAATCAGAAAAGCCATTCAGAATGCCTCACAGGTATTGGGATATAAAATTGAACGTGTGTTGTTGGCGATTCCTTCCGTTGATGTAGCGCGCTTTAATAAGCGGGTTCATGTGAATGTGGAGGATGGCAGTAAGCGCATTCGCCTTTCTCACATCCAAAGCGGTGTGAATGAAGCGATCGCTTATCAGCCGGATCGAGATTTGGAGCTTGTCAACATCGGTTGTATCAAGTACATCACCAATGGGATTACATCCCGAAAGATGCCGATCAATGAGGTATGTGAAGTATTAACGATGAGCATTGATCTGTTATATGCGAACAAGGAAATTGTCTATTCCTATGCAAGATGTGTGGAAAAGGCAGGATTAGAGATTATTGATATATGCTTGGATTCTTATGCGATCGCAGAGGAAGCAGCGATTTTTGAACAGACCGTAGACAAATATGTTGTATTGATTGACTTGGAGCGCCAAAATACAACACTGTCCTTATTTACCCATGGTAAGTTGGTTAATTGTGAGATATTGGACAGCGGATATGGAGATTGGATCGCTTCTTTAAAGGATAAATATCAACTATCCCTTGATGTCGGTTTTCGTTTAATCCAGAATACCTGTGCGTTAGAGGAAAAGCAGATCGGTGATTCCATTGTTTATATCTGGTCACAGGGCGGCGTCAGCCATCAGTTGAGCGAGCGGGATGTATATAACTGTGTGATTGGACCGATCCGCTCATGGATTCAAATGATCAATGAGGCATGCCAGCCGATCATCGACAGTGGCAATGTCAATTACATATTGAGTGGCGAGGGGATGGAGATACAGGAAATCGAAAAGCTGGCAAAAGAGCTGCATGCTCCATCTCAGGTATATGTGCCGCAAACGATCGGAGCCAGAGATTGCGGCTTGGTTACCTGTCTTGGTCTGTTTTACAGCTGGAAGTCACAAATGGCAATCCGTAAGGATGAGCGTACCAGCTGTGATCAGCGGGATGTGGAACAGGCAGTCGGTGCGCTTGGCAAGCCGCATGGGGATGATGAGAGCGGATTTACAAAGAAACTGAAAAGTATGCTTTTAAGCGATAAATAAAGACAAGAGAGCGAGGAGCGAATAAAGATGAGCGATTTACAATTTGAGCAGGTGGCAAAAATCAAGGTATTCGGTATCGGCGGGGGCGGCTGTAATGCGGTAAACCGCATGGTGTCCGAAGGTGTAAAAGGTGTTGAGTTCTATGTGGCAAACACCGATTTGCAGGTACTGAATCAGTCACCGGTAGAAAATAAGATCATTTTAGGGCGCGAGATCACAAAGGGACTTGGCGCAGGTGCTGATCCAGAAGTTGGAAGACGAGCAGCGCAGGAAAACGAAAGTGAAATCAGAGAGGCGATCAAGGGCAGTGATATGGTATTCATCACTGCAGGCTTAGGCGGCGGTACCGGAACCGGTGCGGCTCCCTTATTTGCGAAGATTGCCAAAGAAGAAGGCGCGCTGACGGTTGCAATTGTGACAAAGCCATTTACCTTTGAAGGCAAAAAGCGGCTATTATCAGCGGAAAGTGGATTGGCAGAGCTACGGGAATATGTGGACTCCATGATTATCGTTTCCAATAATAATCTGATTGAGGTGATTGGCAGAAAGCCATTGGTAGAGGCTTTCCAAGCTGCTGACAACGTACTTCGTCAAGGCGTACAGACGATCACGGATTTGATTGCAGTACCAGCACTCATCAATTTGGACTTTGCGGATGTGAAAACGATCATGGAAAATCAGGGTTCCGCTTTGATCGGTATCGGTATGGCAGATGGTGAAGACAAAGCCCGTGCGGCAGCGGAAAAGGCCATTCAATCCCCACTTTTGGAAGCACAGATTACCGGTGCGCGCAATGCCATCGTTAACATCACCGGTGGTGAAAGCATCACGCTGTATGATGCCGAGGATGCTATGGCGCTTGTACGTGAGGCAGCCGGCAATGACATCGATGCGATCTTTGGCGTGGCGATCAATGAAAAATTGGGTGATTCCATCATCGTTACCGTGATCGCAACTGGGTTTGATCAGCCGAAGGAAAGCATTGTCAAGGCAGTGCCGAAAAGCACAAGTACCGCAAGTTTTGCGCAACCCCAGATCAAACAAACTGGTAATGAGACTATAGAAGCTCCCCGCTATCAGGAAAGTGCGGTGGAGGAAGAGGATGAAGAAGGTTCCATCCCGAGGTTCTTTGTCCGCTAATCGCTTATGAAACTGTTATATATGAAAAATGATTGCTTTTGTTCCTCTCCCTT
>CANPNQ010000204.1 GCA_947575425.1 uncultured Erysipelotrichaceae bacterium | reverse complement strand
TTATGCAGAGGGGGAGATGGACTACCAGTATGGCTCCCACTGTTTAAAGCAGCGCATCAATGCCTCCATATAGAAGTAATCGCCCCAGATATTGCCTTCATCCACACCCTTTCCGGAATGCCAGCTGTACACACCGTGCAACAAAATCGGACTACCTTCCTCCTTATGCGGATTCGTATAATTTTGAATGAGGGAGCGTAAAATCGCCTGAGCGGCACCTTTATAAATCTTCTTTTCCTCACACGCATCCGTTAAGAGATGATCCATTTCCAACATACCGCAGACAGCAATCGCCGCTGCACTGGAATCCCGCGGCTGATCATCCTGATCATTGAAAATGAGATCCCAAAAACAGATGTGATCCTTCGGCAAACGGTTTAAGAAATAATTCGTCATTCCCCGATACAGATCGATATTTTCCATGTCCTTGGTATAGCGAATATTTAACGGTATGCCATAGATCCCCCATGCCTGTCCCCTTGCCCAAGCACTGTCATCTCTATATCCCTGACGGGTCGCTCCATGATCGGGAGCGCCTGTTTCAGGATCCATATAAAACGTATGGAATGCACTGGCATCCTCACGAATCACATACTGACAGCTCGTGTGAAAATGCTTGCTCGCAATGTCGCGATAGCGCATATCGCCGCTGATCTCACTGGCCCAATATAGTAAAGGGATATTCATCATACAATCGATGATAAAGCGATAATGCTCCTTACTGTCAAAAGGTCCCCACGCCTGCAAGAACTCCCCCTTTTCATGCCATCTGGTGATCAGCTTATCCGCCGCCATCAGCGCAGCCTGTTTCCCCTTTTCACTGCCTGTCAAGCGATAGGCGCTGACGCAGGAAAGCGAATAAAGAAAGCCAAGGTCGTGATGATCCAGTTCAATCTGATGCTCCACACGGTGATAGAAGCTGTCCACATTGCGAAGCGCCAGCTCCTTAAAAGCCTCATCCTTTGTATACTCATAGGAAAGCCAAAGCAGCCCTGTCCAAAAGCCATCTGTCCATTCGATGTTATCAATGATCGGATATTTCAAATCCTTGGTAGCCGAATAAGGAAAACGCTCCTGAAAATACGCCATATTCTTTCGCACCTGCGCAACACATCCATCCAATGCTTTTTTTATTTCTGCTTCACTTAAGGGGGGAGTAACGCAAAACTGCTGTGCTAGTTTGATTGATTCAATATTTACTTTTTTCATGACTCAAATCCTCCGTTTCTCTTAAAGTAAACTGGTTTACTTGACATATCCCATTATAATCGCAATATCTTTGTTTGTCAATGGCTTTTTTTCTTTGATATTATTTATTTTTTATCGGTTTCCATCCAAATCAACTGGTTCGTGTTTTTTAAATAAAAAGAAACACGTCTCCCATGAAAAGGAACTCGCTTATTTTTGGCTTGTTTTCACCAAAGCAAAAAAAAATGCATTTCAGTATTGACAAAACCGGTTTACCAAATTATACTTGTTAGTGAACTGGTTTACTAAGTACGCGCAATACCTGACAGACAAACAGAAAAAGGAAAGAAAGAGAGGCGTTATCTATGAACCATTCTATGATCGAACGCATATCTGATATCGGTATCGTACCGGTAGTCAAGATCAGCGATCCACACGACAGTATTCCACTGGCGAAGGCCCTGTATGAGGGAGGATTGGATGTTGCGGAGATCACCTTCCGTACCGCCTATGCCCCACAAGCCATCAAAGAGATCAGGGAAGCATTGCCCGATATGTGTATTGGGGCAGGAACCATTTCTTCCATCGAACAGGCGGAAGCGGCGTTTCAAGCAGGAGCTTCCTTCTTAGTGACACCGGGTTGGAATGAGCCTGTGGTCCGCTGGTGCGCAGATCATGAGCTCACCGTCATACCGGGAGTCAGCAGTGCAAGTGAGATTGAAACTGCTTTATCCTATGGATGTAGCATCTTGAAATTCTTCCCCGCCCAAAGCAGCGGTGGCGCACAGAAGCTCAAGGATCTGTATGGACCCTATGCGCAGGTTAAGTTTTTACCCACCGGAGGGATCAATGAAAGCAATTTGCATGATTATTTGAGCTTACCCAATGTATTGGCAGTTGGCGGCAGCTTTATGTTAGCAAATGAAGATATACAGGCAAAGGATTGGGAAAAGGTATGTAACAAAACCAAGCAGGCTGTGCAGACAATGCTGGGATATGAGCTGATCCATATCGGTATCAATCATGAGTCCCAAGCGGAGGCAAAGAAAAGTACCGATACGCTCTGTTCTCTGTTTGGCTTTCCCTGCTACCATAAACCAAAATCGTATTTTGCGGGCAGAGGCTTTGAACTGCTTCATCAAAAGGGTCCCGGCAAGCATGGGCACATCGCCATCTATACCCCTTACCCAAAGCGGGCGATGTATCATCTTAGCAAGCAGGGGATTTCCTTTGTGCAGGACAGTATCACCCGCAACAAGCATACAAACCAGATCAATTTTGTCTATCTGGATATGGATTTGGCTGGCTTTGGGATTCATTTGATCCATCCGGATGTAAAGATGTAGGAGGTCATATGAAGGTAATTACATTTGGTGAGATCATGCTTCGGCTGGCACCGCATGGCTATGATCGTTTTACCCAAGCACATGATTTTCAGGCAACCTTTGGCGGCGGCGAAGCCAATGTAGCGGTATCGTTGGCGAATTTTGGCATGGATGCAGCATTTGTGAGTAAGTTGCCGGCGCATACGATCGGACAATGTGCGATCAATGATCTGCGCAAATATGGAGTTGATACCTCTTATATCACAAGAGGCGGTGAGCGCATCGGTATCTATTATCTGGAAAAGGGCGCAAGTCAGCGCGCTTCACAGGTGATTTATGATCGAGCGCATTCTTCCATCGCTTGTGCAGCTCCCGCTGATTTCCACTGGGATGAGATCTTTCAGGATGCAGCGTGGTTTCATTTCACCGGCATCACTCCTGCATTAAGCGATACCTTGGCTCAAATCACCCTCACCGCCTGTCAAAAGGCAAAGGAGCATGGCTTACAGATCTCCTGCGATCTGAATTTCCGCAAAAAGCTGTGGAGCAGTGAAAAAGCCGGACAAGTGATGGGAACACTGATGCCATATGTGGATGTGTGCATTGCCAATGAGGAAGATGCAGAAAAGGTATTCGGCAACCATGCGCAAGACAGCAATGTGACAAGCGGTACCTTATCCAAGGAAGGCTATCAGGATGTCGCAAAGCAGCTGATGGATCGTTTTTCCTGTCACAGTGTTGCGATCACATTAAGAGAGAGCATTTCCGCATCGGATAATCGCTGGGCAGGAATGTTATATCAAAAGGATAGCGCTTATTTCTCCCGTCAGTATCATATGCATATCGT
>CANPNQ010000203.1 GCA_947575425.1 uncultured Erysipelotrichaceae bacterium | reverse complement strand
ATCATCATAACCGATACCGTTTTCCGTAATGATAATCGGTGTGTGCGGATATAATTCCTTCAAACGCATTAACAGATCATAAACACTTTTCGGATATACTTCCACGCCCCATGAGCTTTTCACCGTACTCGGATCATCATCCAATTCAAACCAATGCTTTACCACATCCTTATGCTTGGAGCCATCACCGGTATTGTTTTTCTTAAAGCAGGTTTCTCCTTGCGTATAAGGCTTTACCAAGATACGATAATACGCGTTGATCCCAAGAAAATCAACTGTTCCCTGACGGAAGATCTCGCGATCCTCTTCCCGCATATAGGAGATATCATAATCGGCTCGGATCATATCGATCAGCTCCTGCGGTATTACACCATAGACACAAACATCATTGATGCAGCGATTATAGAACCACTCCGCGTTTGCTTTTGCCTCCTCATAGGCTTCCTCGTGCTTTAGAATTTCGATCGCATAGCTGTCACTGACAATGCCGATCTTCCCAGCCAAATGAAGATCGTGATATTCACGAATGGCACCGGCACTTGCCAATAGCATATGATATAAAGCCTTCCAGCGTCTGCCCAAGTCCTGTACATGAGGAGGATAGTTGCCCACGATATAGGAACAGATCGAATCAAAGCCCGGCTCATTGATCGTGGTCCAGTACTTCACTCGATCTCCAAAGTGCGCGAAACACACTTTGGTATATGTTACATACGCATCAACAATATCACGGTTCTCCCACCCGCCTTCATGAAACAATGGCAATGGCATATCATAATGATATAATGTAACGATCGGTTCAATCCCGTTTTCTAAACAAGTGTTAATAACATCATTATAATAGTCGATTCCCTTCTGGTTGACATCTCCTGTGCCATCCGGGATGATACGCGTCCATGCGATTGAAAAACGATAAGCATTCTGATTGCTCTCTTTCATGGCTCGAATATCTTCCTTGTAATTGTAATAGTGATTGCTTGCCTTATCACCCGTCACATGATTGATATTAAGCGGTGAAGTATGTGAGAACTCATCCCAATTGGATTCTCCTTTGCCATCGACATTCCATGCGCCCTCACATTGATAAGCAGCGGTCGCGCTGCCCCATAAGAATTGCTTTTTTGCTTCTTTCTTCATAATTGCTATCCTTTCTATTATTGCTTGCTCATCTCTATCCCAATCGCAATAAATGATGCTTCCTTCCTTGCTGTCCGCTTGATCCCTATCCGCATCATCGATAAAATTCTTTTTATGCTTGTATTGATTGCCATCAGATATCCTGATGCGCATCGATAAAATCGCGATACCAAGCAAAGCTCTTTTTCGGATAACGCTTTTGAGTCTTGAAATCTACATATACCAACCCATAGCGTTTTTCATTTCCATTCATCCAACTGTACAAATCCATCGTGGACCACATATAATAGCCGCGGATATCAGCGCCATCCGCTTTTGCTTGTAACAGATAATGCAGATGCTGCTCGACAAACGAAATACGCGCATCATCATGAACCGTTCCATTGTCCAGCGTCTCATGCAGGCCGATTCCGTTTTCTGTAATATAGATGGGAACATTCCCATATTTCCTTGTAACCTCCATGCAGATTTGATAGATCCCCTGCGGATAGATCTCAAAATCCCATTCTGTAAACGTACCGTTGGGATCCTCAATCTTTTCAAACAGGTCCTTTACAACCATGACCCGTTTGACCTCCTCATCCTCTTTTTTGGCATCGCGGATGCCGGCATTATTATGAGCGACCATGGACGGTCCACTTTGGTAAGGGCGGATATAAGAGCGGTTATAATAATTCAATCCGATGAAATCCACGATTCCCTGCTTAATGATCGCTTCATCCTCCTGCCGCATAAAAGAAAAATCATAGGTGGTGGACAGCGCCTCTATCAATGCTTGAGGAAAATGCCCTTTCAGCACCGGATCAAGAATGCATCCATTGTACAGCTGATCCGCCAAATATACTGCCCGCTGACATGCTTCTGATTCATCTACGCCATAGCATGGATGTACATCAGCGACGATTCCGATCTCTCCGATATTCTCATATTGACGGAATTTTTGTACCGCCAACGCCGATGCAAGTACATAATGATATATGGCAGTGGCGAACTTTTGTCCGCTCTTTTCATTGGGGGGATAATTCCCCGACCCATACATGCACTGGGTGGAATAATACGGTTCATTGAGCGTGACCCAAATGCGAATCTTACTGCCAAATTCCCGGAAACAAAAATCCGCATATTGCGCAAAGGCAAACGCTGTTTCCCGATTCAGCCATCCGCCTTTTTTCTGTAAATACGCTGGCAAATCCCAATGATATAAGGTCACATTCGGTTCAATCCCCTTAGCGATCATGGAGTCCAAGACTCGATGGTAAAATTCAACACCTCTTTGGTTTACCCGCTGATCCTCATTTGGAAATATGCGGGGCCATGAAAGTGATAGACGCAACGTATTCTGATGCGAATCCTGCATCATTTGTAGATCTTCCTCATAATGATGGTAGAAATCGCAAGCAACATCTCCGCTGACTGCGTTGGGATTCACATGGTGAAAATAATCATCCCACATCGAAGGACCTTTGCCATCTTCCTCCCATGCGCCCTCACATTGATACGATGCAGTGGCACTGCCCCATAAAAATTGTCGTTTCATATTTTGATCCTTTCTGCTTGATCTGTATGTCAAGCACTGTTCCTTTCCGTTTTGACCTCATCCTCGCATTCAAAATCCATCAAAAGCAGGAAACAATAGCTTCCTATCACTAGGATTTCTGCGTAAGAATAAGAATACAGAACGAACTCTTGCATATGCTCGCTTTCCTTCGTCCTGTATCACTCCTTTATTGATTCACTTGAGCTAATATTTCTTTCATGATGCGCTCCGCATTCATCATTCCGAAATCCTGCGGGGAGATTAACAGCACCGGTTTGTCGCCCATCTGCCTTTTCACATCATCATAGGCAAAGCGGATCTGCGGTCCCAAAAGGATGATATCCGCTTCCGCAACAACCTCTTTTACCTCGCCGAGGGGCACCGCCAATACGGAGACACTTTGTCCCAGTCGAGCGGCTTCCTCCTCCAGTTTCATCTGTAAGATGCCTGTGCTCATGCCTAAATTACAGACTAAATAGACTTTCATTCTGTCGCCTCTTCTGCCATTTTCTGCTTCTCATACGTTTTGAAGAAAGGTAGATAAATGAACAGATCCATGATGATTAACAAGATAACTAAGATCACTGCCTTAAAATCCGCAGTAGCGATCAGCGCAGCGATCGGCGCAAACATATTCCATGTCGGATCGGCGATCGGGCGCCCGATCATGCCGATGCTCAGCACCA
>CANPNQ010000202.1 GCA_947575425.1 uncultured Erysipelotrichaceae bacterium | reverse complement strand
CGCCTCTGCCATATTAGCCAAGATCTCTTTACGTGCTTTTTTCGCTTGTGCCAAGGCTTCCTTAAAGATTGCCTCAGTAATTCCCGTTACCTTGATATCCATCTGTAAAGCGGTAATGCCATCCTTTGTACCGGCGACCTTGAAATCCATATCACCGAAATGATCCTCCATACCTTGAATATCAGTCAAAACGGTATAATTTTCATTATTTTCATCCATAATGAGACCCATAGCGATACCGGCAACCGGTGCTTTGATCGGTACACCTGCCGCCATCAGTGACATTGTCCCTGCACAGATGGATGCCTGTGAGGAGGAACCGTTGGATTCCAATACCTCTGCCACCGTACGGATCGTATAAGGGAATTCCTCTACGCTGGGCAGCACCTGTGATAACGCACGCTCGCCCAATGCACCATGCCCGATCTCACGTCTTCCCGGAGAACCCATACGCCCTGTTTCTCCGACGGAATACGGTGGGAAGTTATAGTGATGCATAAAACGCTTTTCTTCTACCTCAGTCACATCATCAATGATCTGATGATCATTTAACGGTCCCAAAGTCGTTACACTCATCACCTGCGTCTCGCCACGCGTGAACATCGCACTGCCATGCGTTCTCGGCAATAAGTCCACTTGGGAATCCAGCGGACGGATTTCATCAATCTTGCGACCATCAGGACGTACCTTATCCTCAATGATCAGACGTCGTACCTCATCTGCCTCAATGCCATGACAGATCTCTTTCACCTGCTTGATCGCTTTTTCCTTTGCCTTGTCATTTTCGTATTCCTTTGCCTCAAATAAGGCAACCGCTTCCGCTGTCAATTCATCGATCTTGCCATAGCGTTCCAGCTTCTTCTCAATGGAAACCGCCTTACGAATCTGTGCTTCAAATTTCTCTTTGACTTCACCAACAATCGCTTCATCCGGCGTATAGAGAGTAACCTCCATCTTTTCCTTACCGACAGCAGCGGCGATCTCCTCTTGGAATGCCACCAGCTGCTTGATATGCTCATGACCGAACATGATCGCCCCGAGCATCGCTTCCTCACTGACCTCTTTGGCGCCTGCCTCAACCATATTCACAGCATACTTCGTACCAGCAACTGTCAGATGAATATCGCTTTCATGCTCCAGCTGCTCCGGAGTCGGATTGATTACATATTCACCATTGATGCGTCCCACAATGACTCCGGCGATCGGTCCATTAAAAGGGATATCCGATACACATAGCGCCAAAGATGCACCGAACATCGCTGCCATTTCCGCAGAGCATTCCTGATCAACTGACATCACAGTGTTTACGACCTGAACCTCATTACGGAACCCATCCGCAAATAATGGACGAATCGGGCGATCAATCATACGCGCCGTCAATGTCGCATGCTCACTCGGCCTTCCCTCTCTGCGCAGAAAACCACCGGGGATTTTACCAACTGAATACAGCTTTTCCTCAAATGTTACGGTCAAAGGAAAAAAATCAATTCCTTCCTTCGCCTGTTTGCTGGCAGTCGCGGCTGATAATACAACGGTATCATTGTATCGAATCAAAGCAGAACCGCCTGCCTGCTTCGCTATTTCGCCTGTTTCTACGATCAATTTACGTCCGCAGAAATCCAAACTGAATATTTGCTTACTCATTATTTCACCTCAATATTACATGTCCCTATAATGATATCATATTTTTCATATAAAAAACATAAGAAAATGTGCGAACTACCTGATTTCTTTCAAAAAACACGAAAAACGGATATCAAGAGAGACACGATTTTTCCTGTCGATGCATAAAATAAGAAAAAGGCAGAATTAAAAAAGCGGATTTCCATCTATTCTCTCACTATCTGTCGATGGACAATCCTATATCAAAACTTTCCTATCGCATCTATAAAAAGAGGGATAACCATGCTGTTTCTCATCGAATACCTTTGTTTTCCCCATAAAGTATGATACAATATCCATCAAAAGAGGAGATGAAGCAATGAAAAAAATCATGCAATTTATATGTGAACTGGTGTTAGGAGCCGGTGTGATTATGCTAATGAGCTATCTGTTTGACGGTGTATATGTGAAGGATTTCAGTATCGCCTTTATGGTGGCGTTTGTATTGTCCTTATTAAATATGTTTGTAAAACCCATCTTGACCTTACTTGCCCTGCCGATCACAATCATGAGTTTGGGACTGTTTCAGCTGGTAATTAACGGATTTATCTTAAAGCTGGCAACCAATGTGCTGTATCCGGATTTCCAAATCGCATCCTTTGCATTAAGCATTGCGGTTGCTATATGCATTTCCTTCCTATATAGCATTTTGGGAATTGGCAAGGATTGAACCAAAAGATAGTCTATCAATGTCATAATCCTACTTCCACATGGCAGCATCAAAGTTACGGTAAACAGAATTCCTCGAATCCTTCTTATGGTGAACGGGAATTTTTTCATTTGCTTCTTTATTCATCTTCACCATCCGAGCTCTCCTTCTTCTTATTTGCTGGAGCACTCTCTCATCTGATAAAAATTCTTTTTCGATCCTAACCCATTCTAACCCCATATAAACACCTCCCCTTTTTTCGCTCTATCCTCCCATCTATGATCAATCGCCAACATACACTCCAATCATTCACAATATCAATGGACAAAGTGGAGACAGGAATCTCCCACATAAAAAGCTTGGCAAAAGAAAAAACGCCCTAGGCGTTTTTCAAGCGATTACTTACGCAGACCCAAGCGAGAAATCAATTCTCTGTAACGATTCAAGTCCTTATCCTTCAAATAGGCAAGCAAGTTACGACGGTGACCGATCATCTTCATCAATCCGCGATGAGAATGATAATCATGCTTATGCTCCTTCATATGCTCGGTCAGACGGTTGATCTTCTCTGTCAATACCGCAATCTGAACCTCCGGAGAACCGGTATCTCCTTCAAAACGTGCATATTCTTTCATGATCGCTTGTTTCTCTGATTTTAACAGCATTTGATTTTCCTCCTATTTATCGATTGTCCTTTTATACCGCGTCATCCGTAGGAGTTCACATGAAAACCCAGTACAAAAGCTTCTATATTTTAACACAAGGGATCTGCTTGTGCAAGCAGTTTATAAAAAATCCACCAGAATTTCATGCAGAAGCATCATCCCCTGCTTGGTGGTATGCAAAAAGGGCTTGTTTTCCTTTAGATTTCCCAAAGCGAGGTGCTTTTGAATGGCGGTGTTAAATGCCTCATGATAGGAACAGCCATAGCGGCTTTGAAATTGCCGATCATCCACGCCCGTTTTGAGGCGTAGCCCCATCATCATTGTTTCAAACATCTCATCCTCTTTGCTTAAAGAGATGATCTCAGGGGTTGGCCCTTGCGTGATATAGGTATGCAAATTGCGAGTATTG
>CANPNQ010000201.1 GCA_947575425.1 uncultured Erysipelotrichaceae bacterium | reverse complement strand
ATGCTTGCTAAGGATCGCGATTACTTTCATGAGTGCATCATCACCGATACGATCATCGGAAAGGCAGCGGCAATGATGCTTACATCCTCGCATGTCTCCTACATTCACGCACGTGTCATGAGCGAAGCCGCCATCGCTTTTCTGACGCTTCATGGCATAACGCATTCCTATGAGCAGAGCTGTCCCTGTATTGTAAATCGCACTGGTAGCGGAATGTGTCCCATGGAACAAAGCGTTCAAACGATCGATGATATGGAGGAAGCCTATCAGGCATTGACGAATACGTTAATTGTATTGCGCAATGCTTAGAAAGCAAAATCATGGAAAAGAGCCTTGCGCATAAGGCTTTTTTATGAGGAAATCAGATAACAGATCTCTATTTTTTAAATGCGATAGCTTTTATTCATTTTTAAATCATACTATCACTTATCGTTTTGGGCAGGGATATACATATGGAACGATTCTGTTTTTGCCTGCATATGATACTGCGGAGGTGGTTTTATGGCAAAACCGATCATAGATGTCAGTCAATTTAACGGTACCGTTGCATGGGAACGTGTGAAGGAACAGATCGACGGAGCTATCATTCGTTGTGGTTATGGCGGAGATATCGCTTCACAGGATGACACACAATATGTACGCAATGCGAATGAATGCGCCCGTTTGGGGATTCCCTTTGGTGTATATTTGTTTTCCTATGCCAGAAATGCGCAGGAGGCAAGAGGAGAGGCCGATCATGTATTACGCTTGGTGAAGGGAAGAAAGCTTTCTTTGCCGATCTATTATGATTTGGAGCACAGCGATTATGTCGGAGATCTCTCGGCACAGGTATATGCACAAATCGCAGATGCATTTTGTCAGCGGATTGAAGAAGCAGGCGGCTTTGTCGGTATCTATGCGAATTTATATTATTGGCAAACCAAGCTGATGAATGTCAATGGCTATACCCGCTGGCTGGCTCAATGGAGCGATGCTCCGACCTATGATAAGGAATTCAAACTCTGGCAATATACAAATGCTGGAACAATCGCCGGAAGCAGTGAACGCACCGATTTAAGCAAGTGGTACGATGATTTTCTCACGATGGCACAGAATCACAATGATTTTAGTGATGATCCAGTGGTTACGCCGCCGCAAAAGACCAAATATAAAGTCGGAGATACTGTTCATTTTTCACGTTTATATACTTCTTCCACTGCTACAGAGGCAGTAACGAATATCGCCATCCATGAGGGTGTAATTACCAAAGTAATCGCTGAGGCGCGCAATCCTTATCTCATTAACGATGGCAGCGGCTGGGTCAATGATGCAGCGATCACAGAAGGAAAGCCGACACCGGAGCCTTCTTTGCGATATCATATTGGCGATGTAGTACATTTTCATGCCCTGTATACTTCTTCCACATCAAGTGAACCTATCAAGGATATTTTGGTAACCTCAGGAACGATCACAAAGGTCATAAGTGATGCCCGCAATCCTTATTTGATCAATAATGGAACGGGCTGGGTCAATGATTCCGTGATTGATGCCAATGATACCGCGTCCATTAAAGTCAATGATCAGGTAAAGGTAAAGTCGGGAGCAAAGGATTATAACGGCACTGCCCTTGCGCCTTTTGTCTATCAAAATGTATATCAAGTGATGGAAGTAAACGGAAATCGTGCGGTGATCGGTAAAAACAATCAGGTAACTGCGGCTATCAATGTGAATCAACTCATCAAGGTGTAGTATTTGTATAACATGCGATAGCGTAAATAGATAATCAAAGAGAACTAGGCATTATAGAAATAGACAGCCACGGAATTTTCGGCTGTCTTTTTTTTCGATGAGGAGATAAGGAATACGCAATTCTTTGACATATTGGGACAAAAAAGTCTTTTTTTCGACATATACTGAACATGAAAAGAGGGATGATATGCGTAAAATTTGGCTATGCCTATGCCTGTTTTCCTGTTTCCTATGCGATGTGCAAGCAGAAGGCTATTGTGTGATGAATGGAAATGATGGAACAATCATAGAAGAAGGAAATATGCAACACAAAGTGTTGCGAGTATTTCAAAGGTCATGACCGCAATGATTGCGATTGAATATGGAAACTTGAAGGATGAGTGGAAGGTATCGGATGCGATTCTGAAGGCAGATGGCTCCAGCATTTATTTACAGGTGGGGGAACAGGTGACATTGGAGGATTTGCTTTACGGTTTAATGCTACGAAGCGGAAATGATGCGGCTGTGGAAATTGCGGTTCATGTGGGCGGGGATGAAGCGCATTTTGTGGAAATGATGAATGAGAAGGCAAAGGCATTGGGAATGAATAACACGCTGTTTCGTAATCCGAGCGGTTTGGATGAGGCGGATGGGGGAAACATTTCCAGTGCTTATGATATGGCGCTTTTGATGCGCTATGCGATGCAGGATGAAACCTTTGCGAGGATCACTTCAAGCAAATATTACGATATGGGGACCGAGCGCTGGCAAAACAAAAACAAATTATTGTTTTCCTACGACAAGACTACCGGCGGAAAGACCGGTTATACCAAACATGCGGGCAGAACGCTGATTACTACTGCATCGGCTGATAATCTTGATTCAATCGTTGTCACGTTGGGTTTTAGCAACGACTTTGCCTTTCATCGTGAAAAACACGAAGCACAGTTTCAGAAGTATCATTCCTATATGCTATTAAAAAAGGGAACCTATCATTTACAGGGCTATACTTTTACGATACCTAAGACACTTAGCATTGTCTTATCCAATGAAGAGGAGCATGATCTTCGTGTGCATACGCAGCTCAGAGAGGATACATTGATCATTACGGTAGAGAAGGATGGGCAAAAACAGACATATGAGTATCAGGGAGTTAAGGATAAGAAGGAAAGGAGCGGGTGGTTCTCATGAATATGCTATGGATGATCATGATCGTATCTTCTTTGATTTATGCCTTTTTCAATGGACAAATCTCGTTGATCCATGATGCATGTCTAAATGTTGGAAAGGAGACCTTTGATTTTGTTCTTCCTTTGATCTGTACAGTTTGTTTTTGGAACGGTGTTTTATATGTGGCTCGTGAAGCAGGAATGATCAAGGTGTTGGAAAAAGCCTTTCATCCATTTTTAAAATGGCTGCTTCCGGACATTAAGGATGATGAAGAAACATTAGGATATGTGGCGACCAATATTACGGTCAATATGTTTGGACTGGGCTCTGCGGCAACACCGGTCGGTTTAAAGGCGATGCAGGGCATGCAGAAGCACAACGAACGAAAGGATACAGCAACCCGCTCCATGGTGACCTTCCTTGTTTTGAATACTGCCGGAGTAACCTTGCTGCCGACAACACTCATCGCTTTGCGCAGTGAGTTTCATTCTTTGGATATCAAAGATACTCGAGTAACCGTGGGAGCT
>CANPNQ010000200.1 GCA_947575425.1 uncultured Erysipelotrichaceae bacterium | reverse complement strand
GATGGCAGCTGGATTGCCATTCGTCCAAGCGGCACCGAGCCGAAATGTAAATTCTATTATTGCGTGAGAGGCGCCAGTATTGCGGATGCCAAGGAAAAGACAACGCTTTATCAGGCGGCTGTTGCAAAAATGATCCAATAAGCAAAGAAAGGGAAGAATCCATGCGGATGCTTCTTTTTTCTATGAATAGATTGATCTATTGATATAATTGGAATATACTTAGAGGCAAACATAGAGCAATTCTATCCTATGGTTCATCCGCAACATAGCGCTGTATAGGAAAGATCCTTCATCTGTCATGAAGTGCGTTTAAAATCGCTATTTCCACAACGGATTCATCCTCCCAAAACAGGAAGCCAATGCTTTTTCAGACTCGTTATCTGCCGCGGGAAAAAAGTGATAAAATCATCGGATAAACCTTTTCAAAAGGGTAAAAATGAAGTAAAATAGATGTGTGAAAAAACAAGGAGGACTTAATTATGGCATTAGTATCTGCAACAGAAATGATTAACAAAGCACATGCCGGTCATTATGCTGTTGGTGCATTCAACATCAATAACATGGAGTGGACAAAGGCGATCCTGCTGGCAGCTGAAGAAGCAAAATCTCCGGTTATGCTGGGTGTATCCGAAGGTGCAGGAAAATACATGTGCGGTTTTAAGAATGTTGTAGCGATGGTTCGCGAAATTCATGATTTCTTGGGAATTAGCGTTCCGGTAGCACTGCATTTGGATCATGGCACGTATGAAGGCGCAAAGGCTTGCATCGAGGCAGGTTTCACTTCCGTTATGTTTGACGGTTCTCATTATCCTTTTGAGGAAAATCTGGAAAAATCTAAGGAAATGATCGCATTGGCTCATGCAAAAGGTTGCTCCATTGAGTGTGAAGTCGGCGGCATCGGCGGTGAAGAAGATGGCGTCACCTCTATGGGAGAATTGGCAGATCCAAAGGAATGCGAAACGATTGCTAACTTGGGCGTTGATTTCTTAGCCGCAGGCATCGGAAATATTCACGGTAAATATCCTGCCAACTGGGCTGGTTTGAACTTCGATCGTTTGGCAGAAATCCAAAGCGTTACAAATGGAAAACCGTTGGTATTGCATGGCGGCTCTGGTATTCCGGCAGATCAGATTGCTAAGGCAATCTCCCTTGGCGTTTCTAAGATCAATGTCAATACAGAGTTGCAGTTGGAATTTGCGGCAGCAACTCGTACGTATATTGAAGCAGGCAAAGATCAGGAAGGCAAGGGCTACGATCCACGTAAGCTCCTGAAACCGGGCGCTGATGCAATTCAGGCAAAGGTCGTTGCGATGATCCATCAATTCGGTTCTGCCGGAAAGGCATAAGCTCAAATAATAGAAAACCAATCAAAAGAGACAATTCCAAGAAAAGCGTATGATCAAAACGATGCTTTTTCAAAAGAAAAGTCTCTTTTTCTTAATGAATATACTTTATTTCTATTACAAATAAAATTGTTTTTTTAAAGTTACACCAATGGTACGTTTATTATAATTTTTATTTATTCAACTGATAAGCAGGCGATATTATAATTAAAGCAATAGAAATGATGCTTATAGTATCGATCGAGGATATCAGAATGGAAAGAAACGAGAAAAAGATACAATTTGGTGAATATGTGAAGGAACAAAGAGAGCGTAAGAAGCTTACCCAAGAACAGCTTGCCGAGCAGACGGATTTGTCAACGGTGACAATCAGCGCTATCGAACGTGGTGTAAAGGCGCCCAGTTTTGAATCCATGAGCAGTATTATTTGTGTATTGAACTTGGACCCTCGCAGGATATTTCCTTATAAACCGATGATCAGCAGTGATAAAGACGAGGCATATCGCTATTATTGTGAGATAGGCAGAGATTTTACTCAAAATCAGCTGTTGGCAGTGATCCACTTAATAGGTGAATTTCATAAAAGCAATTGATATCCCCATGTGTAATGCAACAAATGAAACAATATATGATCTACGGGAGAATTTAGAACGGTGCCATTCCATAAGGAAGCATCGTTTTTTTAAAGCCTAAGCTGTAGAAATTGACGATGATGTCGCAAAGCATAAAAGGGGAATCATATGATCAGATTCATAGGGATAAGCGAATGCACAAGAACCGCACATATAAATATAATGAAGAGATAACAGCAAGGTCATCGGTACGCTCCTATGAAGCATAGACAAGAGGGTAATGATATGAAAGAGATATTCCGTTTTTTTTCATAAGCAAATACTCACAGATCATATTTTTTATATCGGCATCAGTGGGATTCTCTTCATCATATCACTGAGATTCACTCCCATGTATGCATGGGCAGCATGGGTAACGATGCTAAGCACACGAAAATACCTTTGAAACAGTACATCCCGCTGATCGTGGCAATCATAAGGTGATTTTCCGAGATGCGAACAATGAGATTGCGATTGCCATCAATAATCAAGAAATTGCCGATCAGATGATGAACTTCATTGCGACCAAGAATGCATATGTTGTTTTGGAACACGCTCCCAAACAGAGAGTCAGCGTACAATTAAATGACCTAAGCAATCATTAGGGCAAAGGGGGTTTTTTCATTACATTACGATTCTGTAAATCCATCATGAATAAATGGAACATCGATTGTTTTTTATCATCTTAACCGCACCTTATCATGCACCCCACATCCATTCCCATCATAAGGACGATCAGACAAGTGCCACTTACATAAGCTCAGCCGAAGCACATTTTCTTTTCACTTTACAAGAATTTAGTTGACAAACGACTTTGTTTGCTTTATCATATACAAGCAAGTGGATTTTTAGGTGTTCTCCGTAAGGAGAATTAAATTTACACTTCAAAATGACACACCCGGAAATGTGTGTTTGAGAAAGGAGGATATTATGCCAACCATTAACCAGTTAATTCGCAAGGGACGCGAGAAAAGCGTGAATGTATCAAAGTCACCTGCTTTAAACAGAGGATTCAACTCTTTGAAAAGACGCCCGACGAATCTGAGCTCGCCGCAGAAGCGTGGAGTTTGTACCCGTGTGGGAACTATGACACCGAAGAAGCCGAACTCTGCACTTCGTAAATATGCCCGTGTTCGTTTGAGCAACGGTATGGAGGTAACTGCCTACATCCCCGGAAAAGGACATAACTTACAGGAGCACAGCGTGGTGCTGATTCGTGGCGGTCGTGTGAAGGATCTGCCCGGTGTTCGTTATCACATCATCCGTGGTACATTGGACTGCGCAGGTGTTGCGGATCGCAATCAGAGTCGTTCTCTGTATGGCGCAAAAAAACCAAAAGAAGCTAAGAAAAATCCATCTATAATTAAAGGATGATACAATCATGCCAAGAAAATGACAAAATTAAAAACGTGATTTATTATAAGATACCAATTAAAAAAACAAAAATTTC
>CANPNQ010000199.1 GCA_947575425.1 uncultured Erysipelotrichaceae bacterium | reverse complement strand
TTGTTTTAAAGAGGGAAAGGGATATGGCAAAGCTGTATCTTTTTTTTGCCTATGCGGAGGCGCTTGTATGGCTGGCATGAAGCGTCAATGCTGGTGTGTTTTGTTCCATGGGAGAATCGCCACTTCCCTTTTGCCGCTGGGATGACTCACATGGATAAAACAAGAGGAGTATGAAATTTCCCATGAAGGATGACATCCATTGAAAAAAGCATGGTTTCATGGTGATGATTGCCAATACACACAAAGAAATCGATCATATAGTTTCCGTCTCAGAACCATCACCGGCTTTCTATATAATATAATATAAACAAAAAATGTAATATTTTTAAAACATATTTGCTATTGACTGAATTTAATTGATGATTTATTATAAATAAGTAAAATGTTTGTGATAAAGGAGAACGCTATGAAAACAGAAACACTCCCGCAGTTAATTAGAAAGGCGCAAAATCAAGATGAAGAGGCGTTCAATGAATTGTATCGGCGTTATTATAAATTGGTGCGCTATATTGCATTTGGCTTAACAAAAAGCAATGCGGATACGGATGAGATCGTACAGGAAGTGTTTCTTCAGGTACAGCGGTCAATCAAGGATTTAAAGGATGCCAATTTATTCAAGGCATGGCTCAGCCGCATTACTTATTCAAAGGCAAAAATGCTATTTCGCAAGAATCGTGATTGTTACATGGAGGATAAATATTTGGATATTCTTCATGGCAAGGAGGAGGTTCGCGAGGAATATTTGCCGCATAAACAGAACCGTCATCATAGCGATATGGATGTGCTGTATCAGTGCATGCAGCGATTAAAGCCTGCTTATCGTGAAGTCCTTATTTTGTATTATTTCTCTCAGATGAATATCAAAGAAATTATGAATTTAACAGAGCTGCCGGAAGGGACGGTAAAAAGTCGTTTGCTATATGCCAAGAAATATTTACGGATGGAAATTGAAGCCTATGAGGAACAAAGCGGAGAACGGCTCTCTTTTCGCGCTCATACATTGGAGGGCGCCTTGTTGGGCTTGGGCGCTGCCTTGATTAAGGAACCAAAAGTGACGTTTCCGCTGTTTCATAAGTTCAAACGCCTGCCATTGTCGATTCAGACGATTTCACTTGTTTTGGCTTCGGCGATAGGGGTCGGTGCTGCTATTCGAACCTATGATTATTTTT
This sequence comes from uncultured Erysipelotrichaceae bacterium, assembly GCA_947575425.1. Classification (GTDB taxonomy): domain Bacteria; phylum Bacillota_I; class Bacilli_A; order Erysipelotrichales; family Erysipelotrichaceae; genus C-19. The sequence continues at coordinate 2,245 of CANPNQ010000199.1, read as the reverse complement.
ATATGAAGCCCGATTCTTCTTTGACAATGATGACACAGGACTTTCCTACTATTTATTATTATAATCAGCAGATTACCACTCCAAGACAGGCATATAGCGTGTTATTGGAATGGGCCGATTGTGATGTGGAAATGCGTAATAAATCCACAGCGGAAATCCAAGACATTGAACCGGTTTATACTGCTTTGATGGAATTTGGCGAAGGCTATGCGGAATTATTACAGCGAAGGAATTGGGATCAATACTATGAAATATAGGTGTAACATGGAAAAAGCAGACGTTTAGTTCTGCTTTTTGTGTACCATTCGCTCATTGATAAAGTATAAAAAATTTAAACTTTTTTTCATATTTTTAAATCTTTTTGATATTTTCGTGCATCCAGTGTCTGAAGTATAGGAAAAAGGTTCTAGGCGATTTTTATCGTTCTTAATGAAAAGGATTAGGTGATTGTGGTAATGGCATTAAGATAGAAAAACAGATGGCACACCATTCTTACCAAACTTCGCATTAAAAGTAGAAGATGTGACAGATAGTAAAAAAAGAAGAAAGCGCAGATGACGCAAAAGAATTCATAAAAAACAAATGAAATCAAGAAAGTATTCGATGTAAAACTACTAAAAGATAGAGTAGAAATTCAACCAAATGGAGTGTTGAAAGTAAAGATACCGTATGATGGAATCATAAATTCAATCTTGATCGGAAAGAATGCGAATGGAACTTATGAAAGACTTGAATACAAAATAGAAGGTAACTATTCACATATGAAACAGAGGTATTAGGTATAGTAAGTGCCATTGGAGATAAAGAAAGTAGTACGAGCGTACAAGGAACTTATATATTAAACAATGGAGGAACGCTAACAGGAGATGAAATAATATTTATAACAATATCATTGGTATGTCATAAGGATTAATAATTTTTGGATACATGATAAAAACAAGCAGAAAGATACATTTCAATAATGAAAGTTTGTATAAGTAGAACCTAATTAGAGATGGAAAAAGTTATTGAAAAATATGCTTCTGAACAAAAAAATGGTATTTTTATACTAAAAATACCTGTTCAGAAATGTCTACATTGATAGATTGAATAGAAAGGATTGACCTTAATGAAAAAAAGAGTCGGAGGATTCGTTGTATTATTGATAATAATCCCATATTTTTGTTTTATCAATGCATCACAACATGAAAATCAAATAAAGGCAGCCACTCCATTATTTCCTGCTGTAAATATTTCGCAATTCTCAAAAATACAATTAGATACTACTGAGGTATTTACGGCATTGGATACGACTGGAAAGTTTTTATCAGATCATACAGAGGGAACTCACCCTGTGTTGCATAATACAATACCACAAGCAATTAAAGATTCCAGAAATACAACGTTTATTCAATCTACGACAATGCCTTCGTTTTCAGATGTCAGCGCATCCGTATCCAGCGATCATTTGAATTCACAATTTCCTCATACAGATCGCTGGTGGTTGAGTGATACAAATCCTTTTTACGGAATCAATTCCGCAAGAGTCGTTAATGCGAATAATAATCTAAATGATCGAGAATATGTATCGGCGAATTATAATGAAATGGTATGGAATGGATATCTCCCTATAGATAACCAAAATCAAAGACAGGAAATACTCTATGATCCTGCTGGTTTGATTTCATATAAAACAGTTGTTGGGACAGGAAAATCCTATGCAAATGGACCTTTTTCAATAGAATTATGCCAAGCGGTCATTGTTGATGACATTGTGCAGCCATGTAATACACGAGGAAATCCATCTTCTATTTTTCAATGGGATGCTACAAAAGGGTATTTTTTTGCAAAAGCACAGTTAGACCTTGCCGATCATAAAATCACCTTATCTCCAACTACCTCTTATATGCCCAATGATCTAGTCGCAATTGGGGAATTGGTTTGGACAGGGAATGGAGATCCGTATGGCATAAGTCTTATGGTGGTTGGTGGAAATGCTGGGGGAACGATACCTGGGCGTGTAGAAAATAGCGCTGCAAATATTTATACATGGGGAACTGGTGCACAAGGAGTCAATCTACCGACAGCTTATAAGGGAACCATGTTTGGGAATATTGATGTTACTGCCCAAAAAGCACATCTTAGACCTATGATCAAGATAACTCCTTCACAGATATTCTATGTGTCAAAAAAGAATGCAACTATTACCCCAAACACATACAAGGCGATTGATGAAACGCTTGGATCAGGTGTGACCTATCTTCCA
>CANPNQ010000198.1 GCA_947575425.1 uncultured Erysipelotrichaceae bacterium | reverse complement strand
TTTCCTTTTTGATTTGAGCGATTTCCTTCTTCGGATAAACCTCTAAAATACCGCTGGCTTCCATTTCTTCAATCTCCACAAGACGTTTTACACGCTTCTGAATGGTACGGAAGTTAGTTAACAGACCACCCAGCCATCTTTGATTAACAAAGAAAGAACCGCTGCGCAACGCTTCCTCTACCACACACGCCTGTGCCTGTTTCTTTGTACCGACAAACAGCACCTTACCGCCCTTTTCGGCGATATCCTTCATGGCATTATATGCTGTTTCCAGCTGTTCCTGGGTCTTTTCCAGGTTGATGATGTAAACCCCGTTGCGGCTCGCATAGATGTTTGGTTTCATCTTAGGGTTCCATCTGCGTGTCTGATGTCCGAAATGAACACCGGCTTCCAATAATTTTCTCATTGAAACAATTGGCATAAAAATATCCTCACTTTCCGTTATACCTCCATCATTTCCGCTCGGCAGTAACCTTTTACATGCACAACTTTGGCAAAAAGGCACGGACTGCCGTATCCATGATGTGTGTATTTGTGCGCTTTGATCCACGCACTGCAATATATTTTAGCACAATTTGAAATAAAAAGGAAGTAACATTCGTCTTTTTATCAAGTTTCGCTTATTCTCTCTGCCATTTCTTGTGCATCATTTCTCAAATCCCTGCAAATGCTGTTTTCTGCTTACCTCAAATATCTGTCCTGATTGACACTCTCTTTTCCTTTGTTCCCTGATGCAAAAAGCGCCATTTCTCTAAGAAACAGCGTTTTTCCTTTATCCTTTTTCAATCGTTACTGCATGAATCATCCTTCATTCTCGTTTTTTTATGCTTATAGTATACGCTTCCCATTCGGTTCTCTCTTTCTATTTTCTGACTTCACTGATCTGCACATTCAAACACTTGTTGCATGCGCATTGGCACGCGGATGGGCATGTTCATACACATGCTTCAATCGCTCTTGAGATACATGAACATAGATCTGTGTGGTAGATAAGGAGGAATGTCCCAAAAGCTCCTGTACAAGACGAAGATCGGCGCCATTATCAAGCAAATGGGTCGCAAAGGAATGACGGAACATATGCGGATGGATATGCACATGCATCCCAAGCACATCAGCATGCTTTTGCATCAAATACTGTACACCGCGGGTAGTCAGACCATCCCCTCGCTGATTGACAAAGACAATCGTATGCTTTTTCTGCCCCACCCATGCTTCTCTTACCTCATGCAAATAGCGGATCAAAAGCTCCTTTGCCAATTCATAAAAAGGAACAATCCGCTGCTTATCGCCCTTACCGGTGATATGGAGGACATCATCATTGAAATCAATATCCGATATACATAAGGAAACCACCTCGGAAACACGTAGACCGCATGCATACATTAACTCAAACATCGTCCGTTTGCTTAAACCGACCGGATCTTCTATATCAAAGGCAGATAAAAACCGCTCCATTTCATCGTAAAACAAAAACTCGGGGATACGTCTGGCAAGCTTAGGGCCCTTCATATAAAGAAAGGGATTGCCCTGAATCCCCACATATTCATTTAAATAGCGATAAAAAGATCGCAGAGAGGACAGCTTTCTGGCAATGCTTGTATTCTTCATTGCGCCAAGAGTACCATCGCGCATGCGAAGATCCGCAATATAGTTCATTACAATGATACGATCTGCCTGTGCAAAGGAAGTGATGCCCTCTTTCTTCAGAAAAGCGATGAAATCACTGATATCACGTTCATATGCCGCATGAGTGTGTGCAGAACCGCTGTTGATCTGATCAATGTAGTTTAAAAAGCGCTGTTTCAACTCATTCATACAAACAAACGCTCCTTCGCTTCGCGTATGACCTGTAAAGCTTGCTTGGCAAGCGCTTCCTTGCGCTCTTTCTTTTTCGCCGGCGTCTGTAAATGCATTAAGCCAAAATTTGCATTCATCGGCTGAAAATAGCGGGGATCTGCATGTGTAATGTATTGTGCCATCGACCCGACCACACAGGTCGCAGGCAGTTCCACCGCTTCCCTTCCATACCACAAATTAGCCATATTCAAGCCTGCCAGCATGCCACTCGCCGCACTTTCTATATAGCCTTCTACCCCACTCAGTTGTCCGGCAAAAAACAAATCCTCCCGCATCACAGACTGATAACTCGCCTTTAGCACCTTGGGGGCACAGAGGTAGGAATTGCGATGCATTACGCCATAGCGAACGATCGACACCTGTTCCAAACCGGGGATCATCGATAATATTCGCTTTTGTTCTCCCCATGTCAAATGGGTTTGAAAACCCACGATATTATATAAACTCGCTGTGGCATTGTCTGCCCTTAGCTGTACTACCGCATAGGGGCGTGTTCCATCCCTCATTTCCAAGCCGACCGGCTTCATCGGTCCGTACAACAGCGTTTGCCTTCCCCTTCTTGCCATTTCCTCAAAAGGCATGCATCCCTCAAAGTAGGTCGCTTCCTCAAAATCATGGAGTTGTACTGTTTGCGCATGAATCAATGCATCGTAAAAAGCTTCAAACTGATCTCGGTTCATCGGACAGTTGATATAGGCAGCCTCTCCCTTGTCATAGCGGCTTTTTAAATACGCTTTGGTAAAATCGATAGAATCTCGCTCCACAATCGGCGCTGCCGCATCATAGAAGTGAAAATAATCCGCTTGTACCAAATGCATGATCGCATTGCTCAAGGCATCAGAGATGAGCGGACCTCCCGCTATGATCGTCTTTCCATCAGGAATTTCGCAAACCTCTTCTCGTATAATCTCCACCAGCGGATGCGCTGACAATATCTCACTCATCGCTTGGGAAAAGCCCTCGCGATCCACAGCCAAAGCGCTTCCCGCAGGAATACGGTGTTCATCAGCCACACGCATGATCAAGGAATCCATGATCCGCATTTCTTCCTTTAACACTCCGACTGCATTATGCAAAGAATCCGAACGCAGTGAGTTACTACAAACCAATTCGCAAAAATTCCCGCTGTGATGCGCAGGGGTCATCTTATGCGGACGCATTTCATACAATCGCACAGGAATGCCACGCTTGATCAACTGCCATGTCGCTTCACATCCAGCAAAACCGGCGCCGACCACATTGACCTGTTCCCTCATGCCTCATCCTCGCTCGATTGGGTTTTACGCGTTGTTTTCTTCGTTGTTTTTTTGGCAGTGCCTTCCTTTGCCTTTTTTGCTTCCTTTTTGATATAACGACACTTTGGATAATTGGAACAGCCGACAAAAGTCGTGCCGAAACGTGATTTGCGCTCTACCAGCTCATGACCGCACTGTGGGCACATCTCTCCGGTCAACTTAGGCTCCTCTTTCTGCTTTGTGTTTTTGATGTATTTGCATTCAGGATAGTTTCCACATGCCAAAAAAGAACCATATCTGCCCCGCTTACTCACAAGCTTACTGCCGCAT
>CANPNQ010000197.1 GCA_947575425.1 uncultured Erysipelotrichaceae bacterium | reverse complement strand
AATAACAGGATGGTTTCCACATTCTCATCAATATGCGCATTGCACGATGCCTGATTCAGCTCGTATTCATAATCCCGCTGTTGTCTTACGCCGCGAATAAAGGCACAGGCGCCCAATTCCTTTGCCTTATCCAAGGTCAAGCCATCATGGCTCAATACGGTGATGTTGGCAACCTCACGAAGTGCCTCCGCTGCCAATTCACAGCGTTTTTGAGCATCAAACAGCGTATGCTTGGCATTGTGATCCAATACGACTACATATACATGATCAAACAACTGCGCTGCACGCTTCGCAATATCGATATGTCCGATGGTGATTGGGTCAAACGTACCCGGATAAACTGCTGTTTTCATAGCTTGCTCCTTGTATAATAAGTGATTTTGGTAATGCCATAGGTTACTTCCTTCCTCTTAACAATATCCTCATAACGATCCAAGAAGGATTCCTCCTTGCCACTTTCACATACGATATCTCCTTGTGGCTTTAACAGCTGATGTGCCGCAATGTACTGCAAAATCTCATCAATTCGCTGTTTGCGATAGGGCGGATCCAGATAAATTAGATCAAAGTGTATCTTTTGATCGCTCATTTCCCTCAGCATTTGACGATAATCCTTTTTCATGATGTGGCATTGCGCCGCAACCTTTAGATCCTGCGCATTCGCTTTGATCGTAGTGATGGCCTTAGGATCGCAATCACAGAAATATACCTCATCAAACCCGCGGGATAGTGCTTCCAATCCCATATTGCCGCTGCCGCCAAATAGATCAAGCATGATCCCTCCCGTAAAATAGGGACCCAGCCGTGAATAGATCGCTCCCTTGATCTTATCTCCAGTCGGTCTTGTGGAATCGCCGCTCACCGCCTGAATTTTTCTCGAACGAAGCCTCCCTGCCACAATCCGCATATTTTTTTCAACTCCTTAGGTATAAAGTGAATATTCGGGGGTAACATAATAGTGCATCCGATAAAGGATGCACCCCCCAATCTTTGTTTCTCCTCTTCCCTTTCTGAAAGCATTCCGGACCACACCGGGATGCTTTTCTTATTCTCCCTGACGACGAATGCGGGAAATGACCGCCTGTGAGATGCCGATAGCGCTCATGATCGACATCAGCGCCGAACCGCCGCTGGAGATAAATAACAGCGGCACACCGGTCAGGGGGATCAGACCGCCCACCCCTCCCACGTTTAGGAAGAAATGCAGAAAGATATACATTCCCGTTCCGATCAGTATGATCTTATATCCTTCACTCTTGGTGCGATAAGCATAGTGAAACAAACGCTGTAAAATGATCGCATAGCCGATGAGGATGATAGCCAAGCCGAAGATTCCCAACTCCTCTATCACAATCGCCAAAATGAAGTCATTGTCAGCCTGCGTCAAAAAGCCGAATTTCTGTTGGGATTGACCGATTCCTCGCCCCAGCAGCCCCCCCGAAGCAATGCCGACCAAGCCCTGAACGCTTTGATAGCCATCCCCATAAGGATCTGCGAACGGATTGACCGCATTTGCAAAACGGGTAACGACATGAGATGGCACGGGAAGTTTGGAAATCAGATCCAAACCCGGTGAGGTCATCAAAAACAAAAATGCCACACAGGCAACAGCCATTCCAACCTTAACAATCTGCTGGACCATCCGCAAGTTTTTATGCGATGGAATCAAAAAGGAAATCGCCGCCAGCATACCGATGACAAACAGCGTTCCCAAATCACGCTGCGCCAAGATCAAAGCAACAAACATGCAAAAATATAAGAAAGGCGTCTTGATGATCGTCCACCAGTCAAAGTTTCTTCTACCCGCAACTTCCACATATACAGCAATAATCACAAGCATATAAACCTTGACAAATTCCGATGGCTGTATGGAAATAGACCCCAGACGGATCCATGCCCTAGAACCGTTGACTCCCGTGAAAAACAGTGCCGCAAAGCAACATCCCGCCAAGATAATCCCCAGCGATTGCCCCATCTTACGAGCTCTTACCATCGTAAAGTTGTTGGCAAGAAAGATCATCATCACATAAGAAGCAATGACAAACAGCGTCTGCTTGACAATCACCTTCGCAACAACCAATGTATCGCTTTGCGAAGTGCTTCCCACGCTGGTCGATAAAATCATCAATGATCCAAATAAGATCAATACCAAAGAGGACAGATGAAGCCAAAAATCATATTTTCGCGGCATCTTTGCCCTAATCTTCCATTTTTGCTTTGCCATAACGGAGCCTGTCCTCCTTTCCTTTCTCCATACTCCATTTAATCATACCATAATCTAACTTTGATTTTAAGCAAAAATTAAAAAAATCTCTTTTCTTTCCGCCCAATAACAGGTAAAATTATACATAGATATGGTAGGTGATTTCATGAGAATCAACAACGATACCATTATCAGAGATGATCATCCCCTCATCAGAGAGAAAAGTGAAAAGGTCTCTATGCCCTTATCCAAAGAGGATCACGAGCTGTTAATGAGCATGCTTCAATATGTACGAGATTCCATTGATCCTGAAAAGGCAAAGGAATTCAACCTGCGAGCCGCAGTAGGCATTTCCGCAGTTCAACTTGGCATCTTAAAACAGCTTGTGGCAATCTCAATTGATTATGGAGAGGATGGAAAAACGGAATTCGCCTTAGTCAATCCGCGTATTGTCTCCCACAGTGTACAAAATGCCTATTTGAAAAACGGTGAAGGCTGTCTGTCAGTAGAACAGGTACATGAAGGTCATGTATTCCGTCATGCCCGCGTGACGGTGAAGGCCTACGATGCCTTACAGGAAAAGGATGTCACAATCAAGGCTAAGGGTTATGAGGCGATTGTGCTCCAACATGAGATTGATCATTTGAGCGGAAAGCTGTTCTATGATTCCATTGATCCCAACAATCCTTGGAAGGAAGATCCCGAGGCACTGGTCATTGAGTAAGATCACAAGACTAGGGATCCTTGTATTCATAAGCAAGCGAGCGATACATAAGGGAATGCAGGAATGCTTCCCTTTTCTTCTATGCATTCGTCGTTGCATCACCTGCGTTGCCTCCTCTCCTTCCTTCCCATCCTCCTCAGCACCGGTCAAATTGCACACATAGATCCAAAGGCATAATATACGGAAAATGCATTCGCATCCCAAGTGAAAAAACAGGTGCTTTCGCAAAGCTTCCAGACTTCTACAAATTCAGTCAAGAAAACACATCCGATTTGAGAAGAAAGGCATTGTGTAAGCGCTATCTATAAAAATTTCATATTTTTTCCAGATGAATCCCGTGTATTTTTCAGAAAGTATGTTATAATATTTGGCATGAGAAGGTGCGATTTAAGGAAGGAGCAACCAATGAACAATTATCGAAACAATGCGCCGAAAACAGCACAAGGAAACAGTAAAAACAGTTATAATCGAATCGATGTGAAACGAACTGACACCCTAG
>CANPNQ010000196.1 GCA_947575425.1 uncultured Erysipelotrichaceae bacterium | reverse complement strand
AAAGAAGCCTTTCATGTGCTATGTGAATCATGATTTCCCCCTCTGTATGAAACTTATCCTAGCAAATAGAGTGAGCTCAAAGTCAAGCAGATCCTTTCCTTCATTGCGCAATATACCTTCTCATGAAATTCTGTATCTATCTCATGCAAAGCAGTTATATGTATCCTTCTTCTCTGCTTTATCCCATGATTGCCAATCATCCGTTCGCTGACAAAAAAACGAATGCTACCGTTCAAAGCGCATTCGCCATGGATCTTACTCTGATGAAAGATCTGTGTAATCCTCGCGAAACAATTCTTCCTCCATATCGGCATGAATTGCCGGCAGCTCCGGCAATTCTTTCAAGCTTTCCAACTGAAAGGAATCCATAAATTCCGGTGTTACTTCATACAGAAAGGGACGACCCGGCGCATCACTCCTGCCGCATTCCTTGATTAAAGAACGAGCCAACAGCTTACGGATCATCATATCACAGCCTACGCCGCGTATTTCCTCAATTTCCGCTCTGGTGATCGGTTGTTTATACGCAATAATCGCCAGAGTCTCTAATGCCGCCTGCGATAAGGTAGCCATCTTGGTAGACGCAAACAGTTTTTCCGCATATTCATGGACTTTTTCCTTAGATACAAATTTATAGATTCCACCGAAATGCACGATCTCTATGCCTTTTTCCTCATCCTCAACATATGCTTTCATCATCTCATCCAGATATTGTTCAATCTGTGCTTCTTCCATTTCCAATACATCTACCAGTTGAGTACTGCTCAGTCCTTCATCACCGACCAAAAACAGTAGACCTTCCAATGTTGCCTTGATATGTTCAGGCATATGCCACATCTCCTTTGATTATCCAAATCATATCCTCTTCATCTACCATAAAGGTAATGATCTTTAAACGGATCATATCCAATATAGACAGAAAAGAGACGATTACCATATGTAAATCTGTGCAATCACAGCATAATTCCTCAAAATTCATTTTTCCCGTCCAGTGCTTCAAGCGATTCATGATCTGTTCCTTACGCTCATCCACACTCATTTCTTTCACCGTAACCCTTGTTTCAAAAGGCTGAACCAAAGCCAAACGCCGCAGCACCTTATTCATTGCCTTGACAAGATCATAAGGATTTCCCTTAATATCCTCATCGATCATCGTTTTCATCCATTGACCGGCTTCCTCGCTCAGTGGCTTGCTCATCAATTTTTGGCGTTCCTCATACTGTTTCTGAAACAGCTCACTGACTTCCTTGAAACGCTGATATTCCAACAATCGCTTTACCAGCTTATCCCGCTGATCCTCCTCATATTCTTCCTCAATAACGACCTTTTCCCGCGGCAATAACTTTTTGCTTTTGTATTCGATCAACCCCGCCAGCTCCGCCAAATATTCACTGGCAATTTCCAAATGCATTGCTTCCATGGTATTGAGATATGCAAGATATTGATCCGTTAAGGTGTCCATGTTCAAATCAAACAGATCCAGTTTATTGTCCTTAATCAAATGAAGCATCAGATCAAGGGGACCCTCAAATTGATCAATGGTTATCTCAAATGCCATAAAATCACCTCAATGCATATTATATCAAATATTCCAACCAAGACGCAATTCTTTTCTTCACAGTTATTCTTTCTAGAGCCTTTTCGTATACAAAAAAAACAGGTGAACGTCCTTATCGCTTCACCTGCGGGATATAATTATCGTTTCCACTTATCCAATCGATACCCCTTATCCTTTAAAACATCACGCAGATGCTCCGCAAAATCTAAAAAGCGCTCTCTTTCCTCCTTCTGCTGGATGTTCTTAGGTCCAAATTTGGTATTGGCATCCGTTCCCTTTATTTTTAATAATTCACCAAATGTTCCATATCCCTTTTCATATTCCAAGCATAGCTGACAGATTTTAGGATCATAAGAGACATTCACAATCTTATCCATATCAATGCGATACGCTTCGCTATATTCCTTTAAATCGTGATCCACCTGTACAAGCAAAATTTGATCATCACTGGTGCGATAGCCTACAATGTAATAGTAAAATGAGGTCGTATTGGTATCAAAGAGAAAGCCCTTTTCAAATTTGGATGTAGTCATGTACGCATATAACAGATCATAAGATTCCCCATCCATAACCGCCTCATCAAAGATCTCTCTCATGCGTTTTTTCTTGCGTTCACAATCTGCTGCATCATATACCGCATTTTTTTCCTTTTTAGAAAATAAGCCCATGTTTGTTTCCTTCTTTCTGTTTAAACTCTTATTTCTATCTCTCTTATTGCTCATCCATATGCTTCTCTATCATATACCCATCCATCTTTTTCCATTTGATGATAGATAAGACAAGAAATAGCGCTCCTATGAAAATAAAAAATATGCTGGAAAGCGGTTGTTTCTCCCTATACATAAATCCCGCCAGAAACAATAGGAAGATGAACATCGCAAAAAACATTGTGATTTAGGGGTAAGCAGAATGCGAATCCATTTTGGTGCTTGGGCGCTCTTAGCGGCAGTTATACCTGCCTCCATAGGCAGATCCATCACAAACTCTATCAAATTTTTCACCATATCCTTCCCTCCTTCGCTCATCACTTTGGCTATTCATCATGATAAACGTTCTCCCTGTCGCAACTACCTTTTGTTTTCAGTACTTTAATTCTATCACAAATCGCAAATGATAGATCATTCTTTTTGATCCCTTTTCGCTATCTCCCCTTTCTTCCTCCTGCTTGTTTTGCCATCGCATTATTTCATGCCTTATGATGAAGGAGGCATGATCCTTATTTATACTTTTTTTCAAATATCAAATAAAAAGCAGACCTTGCGTATACAGATCTGCCTATCATACGTATATTGTTATATTTTTTATGTAGATGCTTCTTACTTTTTCAAACGAATCGGCGCTCCAAACAAAATCTTTTTACACTCCTTACAGGAAAATGGAATAATCGGATACAAGTATGGGAATTTGATCGACTTGGTATGTAATAACACCACCACATGAAATAATACGCCGAAACAAAATCCTGCTTGTCCGAAAAGCAGAGCCAATACGCCGATGAAAATGCGAAAGGCTTTATTCGCAAGGGATAATTCATAGCTTGGCGTTAAGAGATTACCGATGTTACACAAAGCGACCATGATGAGTATCTCATTGGTATAGACACCGAAATCAACCGCCATTTCCCCTAAGACAAACACCGCAATAAAGCTCATAATACTGGATAATACAGAGGGTGTGTGGATGAGGCTTTGACGGATCCACTCCACTACAACATCCGCAAAGACTACCTGAAAGCCAAATTCAAGCAACCGCAGATTTTCCTCCATTGGTATTTGTAACGATGTGGGATTATGATCTACCACCAAGGCGATCCACAGCGGCATCAAATACAGAGAGAAGAATATGCCGATCAAGCGAATGATTCTAGTGAAGGTCGCAAT
>CANPNQ010000195.1 GCA_947575425.1 uncultured Erysipelotrichaceae bacterium | reverse complement strand
TACAGCTGATAATACACTCGCTTCTCTTTCATGAGTTTTTCATGATTCCCCCGTTCAATGATGCGGCCATGATCCATTACCATAATCACATCAGAATTACGTATCGTCGATAAGCGATGGGCGATCACAAATACAGTTCTGCCTTTCATCAGCTTATCCATACCATCCTGTACGATTTTCTCGGTGCGGGAATCGATTGAGCTGGTTGCCTCGTCCAGTATTAAAACTGGAGGATTGGCAAGCGCCGCACGGGCAATCGACAATAACTGCCGCTGTCCTTGGGAAAGGGAAGCACCATCCCCGCTGATGATTGTTTGATAGCCATGCTCCAAATGTCGGATAAAACCATCCGCATTGGCAAGCTTTGCAGCTGCGATAACCTCTGCTTCATCTGCATCGTACTTGCCATAACGGATATTATCCATAATGGTACCGGTAAACAGATGAGTATCTTGTAATACAATGCCCAAGGATCTGCGCAAATCATCCTTTTTGATTAGCTTGATATTGATCCCATCATAAGTGATAGTCCCTTGTTGAATATCATAAAAGCGATTGATCAAATTGGTGATCGTGGTTTTTCCTGCACCGGTCGCGCCGACAAAGGCAACCTTTTGACCGCGTTGTGCATATAAATGGATATCATGCAAGATCTGCTTGTCATCGCGATAGCCAAAATCCACATGATCAAAAATAATATCGCCGACTAATGGAACATAAGAGATCGAGCCGTCGGAATGCGGATGGCACCAAGCCCATTTGCCCGTCGGCTTCTCACTTATTTCCAAAGCTCCGTTACGCTCCAACGCATGAACCAAGGTGACAATTCCCTCATCCTCTTCCAGCGGCTCATCCATCAGCCCAAAGATGCGCTCTGCGCCTGCCGCAGCCATGATCACAGAATTCAGTTGCTGGGAAACCTGTGTGATTGGACCGGTGAAAGACTTATTCAGCTGTAAGAATGATGCTAATGCACCAAGAGTCAATCCTCCAAACCCATGGATTGCCAAAAGTCCACCGACAATGGCTGTCAATACATACGATAAATTCCCTAAGTTGCCTAAAATTGGCATCAAGATATTCGCAAACTGATTTGCCTGATAAGCACTTTCAAACAAGGCATCATTGATCTCGTTAAACTCTTGCTTCACCGCCTCCTCGTGAGTAAATACCTTTACCACTTTCGTCCCACTTATCATTTCCTCAATATAACCGTTCACCGTCCCCAACGCCTTTTGTTGACGATGAAAATAAACACTGCTTTTTGCCATAATCTTACTCATTGCCTGCTTCATTACCAATACCATAACAATCACAATCCCTGTCAATGGCAGACTTAATACACACATAGAAACAAACACGCTGACAATAGTGATCAGTGAAGAAATAAATTGTGGAATGCTCTGCGAAATCGCCTGTCGTAAGGTATCGGTGTCATTGGTATAGATGGACATGATATCTCCATGATTATGCGTATCAAAATAGCGGATCGGCAATTTCTCCATATGCGCAAACAGATCATCGCGTACACGTTTCATCGTTCCTTGTGATACCTCAATCAACAGCTTGTTATATCCATAGGTCGCTAGAATACCGCAAACAAAGATCACTGATATATTACACAAGGTTTGAAACAATGCTTGAAATGAAGGATTCTGTTGACCCACAAGCGGTACGATATAATCATCAATCAAGCTTTTCATAAACAGGGAGCTGACAACACTTGTCAGCGAGGAAATTACGATCAGCACAAGCACCACAAGACAAGTTACCTTATAGGAGCGGATGACATACCCCATCAAGCGCTTTAACACACGGATGGAGGACTCATCTGCCTTTACCTTAACATTCATTCCTCTAGGCATTGTTCTCACCTCCCTTTACCTGTGTTTCATAAACATCCTGATAGATAGCATTGGTCTTTAACATCTGCTCATGTGTACCGATGCCAACAATTTCTCCATCCTCCATCACAATAATCTGATCGGCATCCTGAATGGAAGAAATACGCTGAGATATGATAAACTTGGTGATGTCTCCCAGCTCCTCTCGAAACGCCTTACGAATTAAATAATCGGTTCGTGTATCTACCGCACTAGTGGAATCATCCAAAATCAAAATCTTAGGTCGTTTTAACAAGGCACGGGCAATACACAAGCGCTGCCGCTGACCACCTGACACATTACTGCCGCCCTGTTCAATATACGTATCATAGCCATCAGGAAGCTGACGAATAAATTCATCTGCCTGTGCCTGTCGGCATGCCTCGATCATCTCCTCCTCACTTGCATCTGCCTTACCCCAGCGCAGATTTTCCTTGATCGTTCCAGAAAACAGGACATTGTTTTGCAACACCATGGAGACCGCTTCCCGAAGTGCCTTCAGATCATATTCCTTTACGTTATGACCTGCTATCATCAGCTCCCCCCTGCTTACATCATACAGACGTGGTAGAAGCTGTACCAGCGATGATTTACCACTTCCGGTACCGCCGAGGATGCCCACTGTTTGACCGCTTGCGATATGCAAGTTGATATCACTGAGTGCCTCACTTTCCTGATCCTTACCATAAGAGAAGCACACATGATCAAAGCATACTGAACCATCATGAACCTCCAATAATGCCTCCTCCGGACTAAGGATATCGCTTTTTTCCATCAATACCTCATAAATCCGTTTCATGGAAGCGATCGACATTGAAAGCATGACGAAGATCATCGACAACATCATCTAGGAAATCAAAATATTCATTGTATATGTCATCATACTCATCAATTCTCCGGTTGTTAAAGAGCCTGCGACAATGCGCTGTGCTCCCAGCCATGAAATCACGATGATACATGCATACATTGCCAGCTGCATACTTGGAGAATTAAAGATCAAAATGTTTTCAGCCTTTCGAAACATTTTATAAATCTGATAAGAGGCCTTGTGAAACTTCTTTGTTTCCTCTTCCTCCTTTACATATGCTTTCACAACCCGCATATTGGTAATATTCTCCTGTACGCTTGCATTGAGGTCATCATAGCGGGTAAATACGCGCAAGAAGATCGGATGTGCAAAACGAGTCACAAGGATCAACACAACTGCCAAAAACAAGGCCGCATAAAGAAATACCATAGATAACTGTGCATCAATGATAAAAGTCATGGTCAAAGCGCAAGTCAAGGTCAGCGGGGCACGTACACACATACGCAAAATCATCTGATAAGCATTCTGTACATTGGTTACATCTGTCATCATTCTCGTCACCAAACCGGCAGTGGAAAAATGATCCACATTATGAAATGAAAAATCCTGTATATTTGCAAACATCGCTTTGCGCAAATTACGGGCATATCCCGCTGAAGCATACGCTGCATTCTTTCCTGACATCGCTCCACAAAACAAAGAACCGAATGCCGCTAGACACATGATGCTGCCATATTTCATCACTTCACGC
>CANPNQ010000194.1 GCA_947575425.1 uncultured Erysipelotrichaceae bacterium | reverse complement strand
AAGCGGTCGAAGAGATGCGTTTGGTTCCAATATGTTTTCCTTAAAGGATCGCTATCAAAAGGATTATGTGCTGGGACCGACCCATGAAGAGCTGTTTGCGATCGCCGCAAGCATGAAAGGACGCTCCTATAAGGATTTCCCTTATCATCTCTATCAGATCCAAACCAAGTACCGAGATGAGACAAGACCGCGATATGGCTTGATTCGGACCCGGGAATTCATCATGAAGGATGCTTATTCCTTTGATGTGGATTTGGATGGGTTAGATGAATCATATCGAAAGATGTTTGAGGCCTACAAGCGCATCTTTCATCGTCTTTCCCTGCAATATAAAATTGTGAAGGCAGATACCGGAGCGATGGGCGGCTTACTGTCAGAGGAATTTCAGGCGATTTGTGAGATCGGCGAGGATGTGGTCGTCGGGTGTGAGGGATGTGATTTTTCCAGCAATTTGGAGATCAGTGAGGTCGTAGATCACAGTCCGTCAAGTGACGTTGAGGAATTGGCGTTAGAGATGGTAAAAACACCGAATGCGAAAACGATTGAGGAGGTAGCGGCCTTCTTCGGACGCAAACCGCAGGATTTTGTCAAAACGCTGTTGTATCAGGTAGATAAGAAAGAGATCGTTGCATTTCTGTTACGGGGAGATCGTGAGTTGAATGAGACCAAGGCGCTGAAGCTGTTAGGAGCGAATGAAATGGTGCTGGCAAGCTTTGATGATGTGGAGCGCATTACCGGCGCAAGGGTAGGCTTTGCGGGTCCAATTCAACTGAAGGTGCGCATTGTCATGGATCGTCAAATTACCAAAATGAAGAATTTTATCGTCGGTGCCAATGTCAGCGATCATCACTATATCAATGCGAATTTGAAGGATTTCAAAGCCGATATGGTCGGTGATATCGCTATGGTCAAAGAGGGG
This sequence comes from uncultured Erysipelotrichaceae bacterium, assembly GCA_947575425.1. Lineage (GTDB taxonomy): Bacteria > Bacillota_I > Bacilli_A > Erysipelotrichales > Erysipelotrichaceae > C-19. The sequence goes on along the minus strand of CANPNQ010000194.1, from coordinate 2,536 downwards.
GATATCTGTCCCAACTGTGGCAAAAAACTGACATTCACCAAGGGCATTGAGGTAGGTAATACGTTCAAATTGGGGACAAAGTACGCACAAAGTCTGGGCTTACAATATCTGGATCAGGATAATACGCTTCAGCCGGTGGTTATGGGTTCTTATGGTATTGGCTTGGCTCGTTGTATGGCGGCTGTGGTGGAGCAGCATAACGATGAAGCAGGTATTATTTGGCCCAAAGCGATCGCACCGTTTACGCTGGCGATTGTTGTGGTAGCGAACAAGGATGAGGCACAGATGAATTGTGCCAATACACTGTATGAAGCATTTGGCAAGGCAGGCGTTGATGTGCTGTTGGATGATCGTAAGGAGCGCCCCGGAGTCAAGTTTAAGGATATGGAGTTGATTGGGATTCCTTATCGTATCACGGTAGGACGCGGCATCACGCAAGGTATGGTGGAATTGACCATACGCGGCGAAGAGGGAAGTCAGGAAATCGCATTGGCAGATATTGTCAATCATGTGATGAAGCTGATAAATGCATAAGTCATATGATATGATTCGCTGGTTGTATCACAATTAGGCACAAGAGTGGTCGAATCCGACTTGGGGAATGAAGGATAAGACAGAGGTATGTTTTGGCTTAAACAAAGTCTGTGACTGAGAATCAACAGAAGTCACAGGGAAATGAAGAGCAGGAATTCAGTCTTGATGGCATCGGTTACAATATTCCTATAAGAGAAAAGAAACATCGGTATTTATCGATGTTTTCCTTTGGTTCCAACCAAGCTCTTTGCGGATGATCGATATATGGAAATGCTTACCCATGTATGTGGAAAAGCGATATAAAAATGTCGGAAATCTGTGTGCAAGGTAGGAGAACTCAAAATAATATGGTATAATAATACCAGATTGGAAGCGATGGCTATGTGGAAAAAACTTTGTATTACGCTGTTGACCATCGGATTGCTTGGAAGCGCCGCTTATGTCGGTAATATGCTGTCGGCAGCTGAGGCTTCAACCTTACAATTCATCGCACAGGATGACAGAGAACATTACGTCGGTAATGATTTTTCCTATGTGGTCAGCGGTTCTCGCGAAGAAGAAGTCATCCAAATCAGTGATGGAGCGATTCATGGCAATGGCCGTATGTATGAGGTACTGTTCAGTGAGGGAAATATCCTGCAATTTTCCCAGATTCGTCAGCCGGGTTTTTATCAGGGCGATATCACAGCAGAAGTAGCGGATAAAGAAGCAGGATCCTTATATGAGTTGAAAGGAATGATTTCCTTTACCGTGTATGGCGTGATCTATCGCTATGAGGAATATGAAGCAGTGATCGGGGAAACGATTCTGCCAAAAACTTATGGCGCCATGCCGAATACTTTGAACGATGTGCGTTATGTTTATACGAGTGATAATCCGGAAATCGCACAGGTGGATGAGCAGGGCTATGTCAGTGCCCTACAGGAGGGTAGCTGCCATATCAAAATGAGTGCATATGACAGTGTAGCGGATGAGGAGCACCTGCTTTATGAGACGAGTATGACGCTCCATGTAACTGCCGCCAAGGAGCAGACGTGGGATAAGGGACAGGCGCTGGACGGAATAGAAAACGGTTATCGTTTTGTGCAGTCCCAGCAGATCATAGCGAATGAATCAAATGAACAGAAAATCGGAACGATCGCTTTGGCACAAAGCGGTGCGTATCGCTATGAGGTGGAGGAAGCGCTTCAAGATACCTATGAGATACGAAATGAAGAATTGTATTTGTTAAAGCCGCAGAAGGAAGGTACTTATACGCTTTCCGTATATATCATTTCCACAGATCGCGGAGAGATCTATGAATTAACGTGTACCTATCAGATTGAAGCGAAGAAACATGAAGAGAATAGCGATTTTGTATTCCGCTATGAGGGTAAAGATACCACGAGCATCATTCGTCAGTTTCAGGAGGGCAATAACACCTTCCAGATCACCAGCAACAAAAATCTGGATGAAGTGCGCTTTTCCTTGAAAAAGGAAGCGGACAGTGAATATTTGAGCATATCGGAAATGGGGAATGTGCAGGTGAAGCATGTGACGCAGGATCCGGTAACGATCATTGCCCGTTGGAATAAACAAGTATATGAGTTGAACATTGTGATTGAAAAGGCAGACCAGTTATTGGAAATTGCGATGGATGATGTTTCTGTGCAAGTGGGAGATGGTGCATTTGATCCCTTGATTAAGGGGCGTTATGGCAATGGTCGAATGATCGCTCACATGGTGAATGATAGCAAGGCGGTGGAATTGCGCTATAATGATAAGGGAGATATGTCGATTGTTCCGATTGCGGAAGGAGATGCGCTAATCGCTTTTTACAATGAAGGAGATATCCATTATCGTAGAAGCAATGAAGTGATCTTGCGTGTTCATGTGCGGAATCGTCAGGCGCTTAGTGATGATTGGCTGGGAAATGGGGAATGGCTGGAGTTGGAGGGAGAAAAGGGGGAAAATGGTTGGTTTGTGTCCGATGTTCGCATGTCCGTGAGCGAGGAAAGTGAAG
>CANPNQ010000193.1 GCA_947575425.1 uncultured Erysipelotrichaceae bacterium | reverse complement strand
CTTGCCTATGATCAATATGGTCGTGCTAAGGTTTCTTTGAAATTGTCCGATCAGGATAAATTCCGTGAAGTCACTGCGGATGTATCGCAGCGTGGCAGCGGACAAAACCTCATAGTCGCATGGCTTGATTATGATGAGGCAACGGATTCTTATAAGAAAGAAGCAGGTTCGGAAACGCCTAAGTATGTATCTGCCGCAACGGTTTCCACAACGATTGATTCAGCAAATGTGGAAATCTCTGGTAATTTCACTGAGGAAGAAGCCAAGGAATTGGCAGATTTGATCAACAGTGGATCATTGCCGGTGAAGATGAATGAAGTATACTCCAATGCGGTCAGTGCCGATTATGGCGTGGACGCATTCTCTAAAACGATGATAGCAGGTGCGATCGGTATCGCGCTGATCATGTTGTTTATGATTGCCTATTATCGCTTATCGGGCTTCATCTCGGCTGTGACGATTGCGGCTTATGTGTTTATTGTATTTTTGATCTATAATGCGATTGGTGCTGTCTTTACCTTGTCTGGCATCGCAGCGTTGGTATTGGGGGTTGGGATGGCATGCGATTCCAATATTTTGACCTTTGAGCGGATCAAGGATGCGATGTATAGTGGACGCAGCGTGAAAACCGCATTCTATGAAGGAAGCTCGAAATCCTTTACGACAATTCTGGATGCGCAATTAACGACGTTTATCTCTGCGCTCATCCTCTATATGTTTGGTACAGGCAGTGTCAAGGGCTTTGCGACGATGTTGATCATATCGGTATTTACCACGATGATCGTCATTGTGTTTGTCGCAAAATTCTTATTAAAACTGTTGATAGACAGCGGTATGTGCGATGATAAATACGCATGGTTTGCGGTAAAGAAAAGCGATGTGCCTGATGTTGCGAAAGGCGAGGAGCGGCGTCAGTATGGACGCTTTGCGAAGTTTGATTTCGTCAGCAAGGCAAAATATTTCACCTATACTTCGATCACGATCTTAGTGCTGGGTGTATGCTTGATGGGATACCATGGAGTAAGCGGTAATGGTATTCTCAATCTCGGTATTGATTTTACCAGCGGTACTAAATTACAGATTGAAGGAGAAAATCCGATTGATAAGGGGGAATTGGAAAGCAAGCTGAGTGAGCTTGGCATCTCCTATGACAGTGTAAAGATCAATGGGGAAAACAATAACATTGCCTCTGTTTTCAGTAAGGATGCGATCAATACGGAAACGATGAATCAGGCTAAGGCTTCCTTGAGTGAAAGCTATGACGCACAGGTAAGCGATAATGTCGTACAGCCGGTGATCGGACGCGAGCTGGTACGCAATGCGGTGATCATCTCTGTATTGGCATGGCTGGGTGTCCTCATTTATATCTCTGTACGCTTTAAATGGGATTATGCCTTATCCGGTATTGTTGCGCTGATTCACGATGTTTTTATCATTTTGGCATTCTGTGCGATTCTGCGCATGGAGATCAACACGGATATCATTGCGGTAATGCTGGCAATTATCGGTTATTCTATCAATAATTCGATTGTCGTATTTGATCGCATTCGTGACAACGTGAAACTGCATAAGCATGAAAAAATGACGCCGGAAGTATATAAGACGATTGTCAATGATGCATTGCAGAGTACCTTTACCCGCTCCATTCTTTCCACCTTTACAACCCTGTTGCCAGTGGTATGCCTATTAATTATGGGCAGTGATGCAATAACCTCATTCAATCTGACGTTGTGCATCGGCTTGTTGGCAGGTGCCGGATCCTCTATCTTTATCGCCGCGCAAATGTGGTATTATCTACGTATTCATGCGAAAGCGAAAAAGAAGAAGATAAAGCGCAAAAAAGTGGATGAAATTGAGGAACTAATCGTCCCGGGAGTGAATGATTAAAGACGATATCTCACGATATCGTTTTTTCATAGCGAATGAATGGTAAGTGAATGTGTAAATGCAGATGAAGGATGCATCCCATTTGAATTTACATGGAAGAGGATCAGCAATGATCCTTGTCAAAAAGAAGCAGATCAGGAATAGAACAGGAGATATCGCATATGAAAATCAATCTATCGGATGTGAGCGGATATGAAGAATTGTGCCAAAAATATGGATTGGGGGTATTGGCGGCGAAGGTATGCGCAGCACAAAAACTGGAGGATGCCAAAATCATGGAATTGCTTGGGGAGGATGCGTTATGTGATCCTTTTGCGGCAACAGGGGTTCGTGAAATTATTGATCGTCTACAAATAGCCAAGGATAACAAGGAAAAGGTATTGGTTTGTGGGGATTATGATGCGGATGGCATATGTGCCACAGCGATTCTCAGCGATGCGCTCACTCGCTATGGAATTCTTTGCGGCTTTTACATTCCTAATCGCTTTCAGGAGGGCTATGGATTGCATACGCATACGATCGATATGGCAAAGCAAAAAGGGTATTCCTTGATTATTACGGTAGATAATGGAGTGAAATCTATCGAAGCCCTGCATCATTGTAAGCAGTGTGGAATGGATGTGATTGTTACGGATCATCATGCAGTGGAGGAGGAGATCCCTTGCGATTATTTGCTGCATCCGCAATGGATGGGAGCGCAGTTTGCGACGTTATGCGGTGCCGGTGTGGCATTACTTTTATCTCGTGCTTTGCTTGGCGATAGGAAGGAACACATCGTATTGGCTGCGGTTGCCTCCATCGGTGATGTAATGGAGCTTTGGCATGAGACAAGAGCGATTGTGAAAGCTGGATTGCGTTATCTCAATGAAGGCTGCTGTCTGCCGATCCAGTGGTTAAGCAAAGATAAAAGTACAAAATGGGATGTGCGCAAGGTTGCGTTTCAAATCGTTCCCAAGTTAAATAGCACCGGTCGCTTGGCGGATATGGCAAATGCAAATAACACAGTACGCTTTCTTTTGATGAAGGATGTCACAGCGATTGAAAATTTTGCCAAGCAGATTGAAAAATTGAATCAGCTGCGGCGTACCATGAGCAATCAAATGAGCGAAGCGGCACAGGCATTGATTCACGAAACTGAAGATTTTTATGTATTATATGATGAAAGCTTTCATGAGGGATTGAGCGGTCTAGTGGCAGGAAAACTGTGTGAGCAGCTACAAGCTCCCGTCGCTGTATTTGCGAAAGGCAAAGAGGGGCTTAAAGGAAGCATCCGTAGCCAAGGGCTTGTCGATCTGCGTGATTTCTTTGCGGATTGCCCGCTTTCCTTATTGGCATATGGAGGACATCACAGTGCTGCTGGCATATCCATTCGATTTGAGGATTTGGACGCCTTAAAGGAGTTTATCAAAAAGAAAATGACTGTGTTTCCCAAGCAGGAGGAAGCGAATATCACTGCGATTAATTGTCATATGCGAGAGATCAACGTGGAAGCAGTGTTACAGTTGGAGCGCCTTTCTCCCTTCTGTCAAGTGGTTTTGAGATATTTTTTGAAAAATCTCCAAAGCGCATAGCTGT
>CANPNQ010000192.1 GCA_947575425.1 uncultured Erysipelotrichaceae bacterium | reverse complement strand
TCACCGATTGCCGCAAAATCTATAAAACCATGCAGAATCGTTTGATTCTCCATTACGGTAAAGGGAAGCTCATGATAGATCTCGGGATACCGATTGGCTCGCTGAAACAAAGGATCCTCATTGAGCTTTTGTAAGGCATAGCGCTCTTGAGAATTGGGCTGCGGCGTCAAGGCGAGATAATCCTCCTCTTGCCAGCTACCCTTTGGTAAGGACTCGATCCATGCGTGCATTCTTGTACCATAGAGCATCGCTTCCTTAGAGACATCCTGCAATGATGGTAATTGCGCAGAATGGGCGATTTCACTGGGAGTCATGAGCTGGTAGGCAACATCCTCTTTTTGATAGCGCATGGAAGACATTGATGTCTCCTCCTGGAGGAACCCTTGCGGCTCCCTCCACATTCGATCCACTCTGTGAATTTGAAACAAAGGGGAGGCTTCTTTGGCCAAGCGGCTATGCAGAATCCATGAGGTATACCCGCCGCGCTCATAAACAAGCGAGCGGTTCAAAGGCGATACTTCCCCCTTTTGCGGCTTCACGCAATCAACGATATGTAACTGTTGCTGAGGACGGGTGGTCGCCACATAGAGAATGCGCATCTCCTCCTCCAGTTCCTCCTTCGTGATCTTATGTTCCAGCGCTATGCGATACAATGTCGGGCGAACAAAACGCTTTTGGGGATCGATATATTGCATACCCAAGCCATGCTCCCCATCACACAGATATAACTCCTTAAAAGATGGGGCATCCTGCCGGCTGTTAGACCATAAAAATACCACCGGGAATTGTAAGCCCTTGGATTGATGAATGCTCATGACCCGCACCACATCATCTTCACTGCCGATCGGCATCGCTTCACTGCTTTCCATATCCTTGCGCTCATTGAGTATGCGAAGAAAAGACAAAGCGCCCTTTCCTTCCTTTTGCTCAAAAGCGATCGCCTGTTCATATAACAGATCCAGATTGGTACGTTCCTGTGGAGTGGTATGATGGGCATAAAAATCACGCATCGCATAAATCGCATTGAGCAATGCGCAGATCGAATGGCGATGCAGCAGCTTGCGCAATGCTTCAAATTCTGCCAAGATGGGATGCTCGATCTTTACCATATAACTGTAAAAGCCTTCCTCTTTTTTCGCTATCCGCATATCACTGATCTCTTGTACGCTCAACTGAAACAGCGGTGATAACAACGTCGCCACAAAGCTGATATCATCATAGGGATCTGCCATGGCATTGCATACGGATAACACGATCTGGATCGCATGAGATTGATAAAAACCACCCGATATGGCAATGAAGCAAGGAATAGATAATCGCTCAAACGCCTGTTTCAGATCCTTTTTCCGCTCATTGGCACGCACCAAAATCACAAAGTCCTTCCAGTTGCGCTGTTCTCTTTCCTTGATCTCCACAATCTTTGAGGCAATATAGGATGCCTTCAATTCATTGGTCGATAAAACGATATCGCCGTCCTCTTTCACTGCCGCCGCATCAATCGCATGGAATTGAATCGATACATTATCCTTCTTTTGTTCACTGATGCCACATGCGACATGATCCTGTTGCGCATAGCGTGTATCAAAGCCGGGAAGATTCATCAACTCCGTAAACAAGCGATTATTAAAATCCACGATCATTTCCTTTGATCGATAGTTATTGGATAAATAAATGACCTCATCTTGCGGTCCTGCCATGTCAATCAAAGAGCGCATCAGCTGGGGACGGGCATGACGAAAGCCATAGATCGACTGCTTGATATCACCGACTCGAAACACATTATTATCTCTGGCAATCAGCTTGACCAATTCATTTTGTACATCATTGGTATCTTGAAATTCATCCACCATGATCTCATCAAACAGCTCCCGATAATGTGCCGCGATCGCCCCATGATCCGCCTGTAAGATGTGTAAAGCAAAATGCTCCATATCATCAAAATCAATGCAGTTCATCTCTTGTTTTATCTGCGCAAATACATCCATATATTCCTGACACAGATCAATCAATGTCCCAACCGCTTCTTCCAGATCACCAATATCATGCAATAACAGGCTTTCCTCATAAAGCATTCCCAGCAGGTCATCCTCCATCTTCGTGATCTGATCCCGCAGATGGATGTAAGAAGTGTCCTCCTTATCGGGAGAAGTCGGTGTCAATACATGAGCTGATGCAATCATCGCTGTGCGTATTTGAGAATAGTCCTTACTTGCCAAAGCAGAGCGCAGCGCATGTAAGCTGTCGCATTTGCTCATTGCTTGATCCGCCTTCTTCCTCTCTTTTGAATAGATCGTCTCATAGCGTGCTTTGATCTGTTCACAAGCCTGTATGTATCGTTCCATCCTTTGCGCACGATTCGCAAAAAATAGTTCCAGCATATCCTGCGGCAAGGCATCGAATGAATAATAATTCCGATACAGAAAGCGACAGCGATTCAGCCAGCCGGATGGATCACTTAGCGCATTTGCCTGTGCTGCCATGGCGCCGATCGCTTCCTTGAGCTTTTCATCATGCTCCGCTCGTGAGGAAAACATCACACATAAACGATAAAAGGATTCCTCGTTGCTTTGATAGTGGTGATGCAAAACCTTCTCCATCGCATTTGCTTTCGCTCGTTTTGCATCGGCATCGCTCATGATATTTGCGACCATCGATGCAGGTAAACCGATCGTATAATAAAATTCCTGTAAGATCGATAGGCAAAAGGAATGAATGGTAGAAATATGCGCATTTTGAATGGCGGTAAGTTGTGCGGATAAGTATTGTTTCTCCTTGGAATCCCGCTCTTTCTCCATCAGCGCATACAGCGATGCCGCCAAACGCTTTTTCATTTCATTGGCTGCCGCTTCGGTAAAGGTCATAGCCAAAATCCGATCCACACCAATGCGCTGTGTGACGACCAATTCGCTCAGCCTTGCGATCAGAACCGTTGTCTTTCCTGCTCCTGCCGATGCGGAGACAAGAACATTTTTATCTCTTGTATAAACTGCTTTTTTTTGCGCTTCATTCCAAGATGGCATCGCTATTCTTCTCCTTTCTCGTGTAAACAGGAGGGATCGACCAAAAGTTCCTCCTTGCGGGTATAGCCATAAAAGCGACACACCTCATGATAGGGACAAAACAAGCAGGCATCCTCGCTTGGAGAACAGGAAATATCCCCTTGCAGAATCCGCTTGGTAATCTGCTTGAGCATATCGTGAAACAATACCTCCATGGAATCTATAGAATAGATCTTTCCCGCCTTAATCGCACCATCTTTATTTTGTCGCACCCCCACAATATGGGAACCGTCGTCATCCATTACTTCCACATGAGAATCCAATATCCAACCGCGCAGACGATGCGCACGCTTGCGCGCTTCCTCCCAGTCGCTGTTATCATAACGCTGATAGCTGATCAAACGTCGATTCATCTTCCCCGCCTTTGCCTGTATGTTCTCCTTTTTCAATGAGCGATAGAACACGCCGAGTACCCGCTTGTTTT
>CANPNQ010000191.1 GCA_947575425.1 uncultured Erysipelotrichaceae bacterium | reverse complement strand
AATGGGCCGCTTCATCCTCAAAGCGCACCAGTGTGGAAGCACAGATCGGACAGAATTTGGGAAACTCATAGGGGGTTTGACCCTCGCAGCGTTTTTCGCTGATCGCTCTGACGACCTCCGGAATGATATCGCCCGCCTTGCGTATCACAACGGTATCGTTGATCCTTACATCCTTTTGTTTGATCATATCCTCATTGTGCAGGGTTGCCGCTGAAACCGTTGTGCCTGCGACACGTACCGGCTCCAATACCGCATTGGGCGTGATCCTACCGGTTCTACCTACCGTCAGCACAATATTCAATAGCTTTGTTTCCACTTCCTCAGCCGGAAATTTATAGGCAATCGCCCAACGAGGCGTTTTCACCGTATATCCTATGCGCTCCTGCTCATCCAGATCATCCAGCTTGATTACCATCCCATCAATCTCATAGGGCAGATCATTTCTGCGTTCCGTGATCTTTTGTATGTAGTCCCATATCTCATTAACATTCTCACATAGGCAGCGCAATGGATTGGTACGGATATGCAGCGCATCCATACGGTCCATCGCCTCTTTATGGGAGTGGATGCCATATTCATTCGCATTGACAAAATAATACCAGTATGCCTCCAAGCCGCGGCTCGCCGCAATCGATGAATCCAACTGCCGCACGCTGCCTGCCGCCGCATTGCGCGGATTGGCAAACAGATCCTCTCCGTTTTCCTCCCGTATTTGATTCAAATGCGCAAAGCGATCCTTTGGCATATAGACCTCACCGCGAAATTCGACTTCTCCATCCAGATCAATATGCATCGGTATGGATTTAATCGTTTTGACGTTGTTTGTCACATCCTCACCGATCGTTCCATCTCCTCTTGTGACAGCCTGTACAAAGCGTCCATTCCGATACAGGATGGACATTGCCAAACCATCGATCTTTAATTCCACTACATAGCGGGGATGTGCAACCTCATTTCTGATTCGCTGATCAAATGCCTGTAAATCCTCGAAATCAAACGCATTGCCCAAACTGAGCATCATCCGCTTATGCGTGATTTTTTCAAATCCATCCAACACCGTTCCCCCCACTCGCTGAGTCGGTGAATTGGCATCGAAAAACTGCGGGAATTCACTTTCCAATGCCAGTAGTTCCTGATAGTAGCGATCATATTCCTGATCGCTGGCACTTGGCTGATCCAGCACATAATATTCATAGGAAAGGCGATCCAATATCGACCGCAGCTCCATGATCCGCTTGTTCGCTGTTTCCTTTTCCATAGCTGCCTCCTAAATTTTCGTTAAGGATGGATGATCCGCTACGATCTTGCGAATGCCGAAACGCTTATCAAAGGCGATCGTCGCCAGATTGTCCTTCACACTGATAATCACACCTTCCCCAAACGTAGTATGTCTGATTAAATCCCCTTTGCGCAATTTAACTCCTGTTCGCGTTATCATCGCTTCCTTGTACAGTTCCCTTGGCATCTGCTTCTGTGCCTGTGCCTGCTTATTTCCTTGCGCACTGCTTTGTTCCTTCAAAAAGGCAGCGGCACTGATTCCAAAGCTTGTACGCTCCACTCGCTGAACCCCTTGATAGGCATCATCACCATAGCGCCTTGCTCCGGCTTCCTCTATGTATTCTTCCGGAATCTCCTGCACAAAGCGGGAAGTGGATTTCATACGATCCAGCATATAACTGTATCCTTGCGCATCACTGAGAAACAGGCGCTGTTTGGCACGGGTAAATGCGACATAGGCAAGACGCCGCTCCTCCTCCATTGCCTCGCTTCCTCCTTCATTCACACTGCGCTCATTGGGAAAGATTCCATCAGAAAGACTGTATACAAATACATTGTCAAATTCCAATCCCTTTGCGGCATGGATTGTCATCAGCTGTACAAATGCCGCATCCCCTTCTTCATTTTCTTCCTTATCCGTATATAAGGTAATCATCTGTAGATATTCATCCAAATCTCCTTCGGGATTATTTTGGACAAAGCCTTCCATATCATGTAAGAGTTCCTTGATATTCTCCAGCCGCTCGATTTCCTTTTCCTCCTCCAGCATCTGTAAATACCCGCTTTTTTCCAATATCGTCTCCATAAGCAAATCGATACTGAGCTCATTCGCAAGAGCGCGGCATTCCTCAATCACTTGGACAAATTGAGGAATACTCACAGAAGCCTTATTCCTTCCCCGTGGGTATTGTTTACAAGCTTCATACAGATTGATGTCATAGGTCTTGGCGATATCCTCCAAGGTTTCCATTGCCTTGTTTCCCACACCCCGCTTCGGGGAATTGATCACCCGCTTGAGTGCCAGATCTTTCCACATCTGTTTGGAATCATCCTCACTGCCCTTGCCAAGCAAACGCAGGTAGCTCAAGGCATCCTTAACCTCTGCACGATCATAGAAACGAATACCGCCATAGATGCGATAAGGAATATTCGCATCCAACAGCGCCTTTTCCAAAGAACGGGATAGATAATTACTGCGATACAATACTGCAATGTCCTTATAGTTCACACCGTTTTGATGCATGGTGCGAATCTTGGATGCCACCCATACCGGTTCATTATAGTCATCCATTGCCGAAAAATGGACAATCTTCTCCGCACTCTCATTTTTGGTAAACAATTCCTTTTCGATGCGGTTTTTATTATGGGCAATCAATGCATTGGCACCGTTGAGGATCGCTTGGGTACTGCGATAGTTCTCATTCAGCACCACACTTTTACAGCCGGGAAAATCACGTTCAAAATTCATGATAATGTTCACCTGTGCGCCCCGCCATGTATAGATTGTCTGATCGGGATCCCCTACCACACAAAGCAAGGCATCCGCACCCGTCAAATATTTGATGATCTCATATTGCAATTGATCCACATCCTGAAACTCATCCACATGCAGATAGCGAAAGCGTCGCTGCCATTTATGACGGATCTCCTCCTGTTTTTTCAACAGCCGATGCGCAAATAGCAACAGATCATCAAAGTCAAGGGCCATCATTTCATGAAGGCGCTTCTCGTAGTATTCATACACCTTTGCCTTGATCCGTTCCCCTTCCCAATCTCCTGCCATACTCATCGCTGTTTCCGAATCGATAAATCTTGTTTTATTGTTTGATATATATCCGATCACATTACCATAGCTGTAGCTCTTGACATCGATATCATATAAGCGATAGGCTTCCTTCAATATACTCTTTTGATCATCGCTGTCCAAAATAGTAAAATTGCGCGGATAACCAAGCTCATGAATATCTTCCCTTAACATCCGCACACAAAAGGAATGGATGGTCGATATTTGAATACCTTGAGCAATATCGCCCAATAAATTCAGCACCCGTTCCTTCATTTCCCTTGCGGCTTTATTGGTAAAGGTGATTGCCAGAATTTGATTGGGCCATACATGGCATTCATCAATCAGATAGGCAATTCGAGTGGTGACAACTCTTGTTTTACCGCTGCCTGCCCCTGCAATGATGCGCAAATGGCAATCATTGCATAGCAC